>JAYSRS010000020.1:0-20944 GCA_043720935.1 Saprospiraceae bacterium | reverse complement strand
CAAGCTGCCTCCGATAGATTTTCTCCACGCACGCCTTTTTCGCGCAGCGAAAAACAGTGCGTATGAAAATACGCTTTTATTTATTTCGCGTTACTTATACTTTAAATTTTTAAATTATTTTAAATTTGTCTTATAAAATCTGCAATTGCCGCACTAGGATTTTCCGTTTTCATAAACGCTTCGCCAATCAAAAAACCTTCAAAACCATACCCCCGCAGTATGCCGACGTTTTTGGGGTCAGAAATGCCACTTTCGGCTACTTTTACGAAGCGGTCGGGGATTTTTGACGACAAATCAATGGACGATTGCAGACTCACTTCAAAGGTTTTTAAGTTCCGATTGTTGACACCGATGCAATCAACGGCATCCGAAATCTTGTCTAATTGATCCGCCGAGTGCATTTCTAGCAAGACTTCTAAGCCTAGATTGTGGGCAAATTTGGCCAAATAATCCACTTCCTTGGCCGTCAAACACTCCGAAATCAAGAGAATAACGTCCGCTCCGTAGGCTTTTGCTTCAAAAATCTGAAATTCATCGACCATAAAATCTTTTCGCAAAATCGGTATGTTCACCGCTTTTCGAGCCGCCGTCAAATCGACAAAAGAGCCGCCAAAAAAATCGGTATCCGTCAAAACCGACAACGCTGCTGCCCCTGCATGCGCGTAGCCTTCTACAACTTCGCGCACGTCCGAATGTTCTCGAATCCAACCGAGTGAGGGCGATTTGCGCTTGTGCTCAGCGATTATTCCTGTCGAACCTGCCTTTTTCAACGCCCGTTTTAGACTAAAACACGGCTCTTTGAAATACGGCATTTGAGTCAATATACTGAGGGGGTGCGTTTTTTTGCGTTCCGCAATTTCAATGCGTTTGCGGTCAATTATTCTGTCTAAAATAGTCATCTTTTTTAAGTTTTGAGTTTTGAGCTATGAGAGATAAGTTGTGAGATGTCTAACGCACTCATAACTCATCTCTCATAGCTCATAACTCCTTTGTTGCTTTAATTGAATACATCATTGGAATCTTATTTTCCAAGCCTTTAATTCTGTAAAAACCATCGTCGCCCAATACCGTATTTTGAAAACAATTGTAAGGCGAAAAAGGATATTCGTTAACAAATTCTATGCGTAAACCATTTTGAATCAAGCTATTAATAATGCTTGACAAGCTGTGATTCCAACTAACAGTTGGGTTATTAATCGGTGCTTGAGTGTCGGCATACGTGCCTTGTTCGACTTCAACAATTGGTTCACCACCAAAATAATTGTACTGAATTTTCGAAAAGTCGTCGCTCAAAGTCCAAACAAAAGGGTGAAAATCGGCGATGTAAAACGTGCCGCCTGGCTTTAAAAAATGCGCCACTACCCTCGCCCATTCGTTAATATCGGGCAGCCAACCAATTGTTCCGTAAGACGTAAAAACGATGTCATATTGATGGTCGATGAAGATATTATTAGGCAAATCGTATATGTCAGATTGAATAAAATGGGCATCAAAATAGTTCAATTCCGTTGCCAATTTTCGAGCTAGTTCGATGGCCTTTTCAGAAAAATCGACGCCCGTAACAATCGCCCCACGTTCCGCCCATGAGAGCGTATCCATGCCAAAATGACATTGCAAATGCAACAAAGATTTGTGCAGCACATCGCCCAATTCTCTTTTTTCAATGGGCATCAAAGCGTCCCGCGTTTTTCGGAACGTATCGAGGTCATAAAAAGCCGAATTTTTATGGATTTCTACGCGGTCGTCCCACGATTTACGGTTGACACTCAACCAATTACGCACCAATTCTTGATTTTCCATGCTTTAAAATTTTCACGTTTTTGGTTTCACACAGAGTTCGCAAAGAACAGAGAGTTTTAGGTTTCACACAGAGTTCACAGAGAACACAGAGTTTTGATTTTCTTATGTATGACAAAAAATAAAACTCTGTGTTCTCCGTGAACTCTGTGTGAAACCAAAAATGCCGTGTGAAGCCTAAAAAATCGGGCAACCAAATTGAATTGGTTGCCCGATGCCGCAAAATTAGGTATTTCTACTCCTTTTTCTACGTATTAATTGAAATAAAAACCGTTTGGTGCAACGCCAACGCCTGTTTTAAGGACAGTTTTCATCGCTTTTGTAGTCAAATCATAGATAAAAATTTGGCCACCGTTTGTAAAATCAATGGCATCACCGATGTATAAATAGCCCGATTTAGGGTCAACACCCAAGCTGTACAAGCTTTTGAACGCTGCATTTTCCAAAAATACTGAGGGGGAATTGGCGTTGAAATTCAGCGGGTCTTTGGTGTAAATTTTATTACTCCCAACAAAATACAACGTTGCTTTGGCATTATCTAAGACCAAAGACGATGAATATTTAGGAATATCAAAGGTTTTATAGACTTTTTCGTCTCTAATTTGAACAAGTTTTCCACTACCTGTTCTGTCAAAATATCCGCCACAAAGTACCCAAATATTGCCATTATTGTCTGCAACAATATCCTTAGGGCCGAGGCCAACTTCTATGCGTTTTTCGACAACTGTATCGGCTGCCGTACTGACGATAACGATAGTTGAATCTTGGCCAAAACCACCTTCATTGACTGCCCAAATTTTACCATTTACTAAAACCATTTTTCCCGTGCCCTTGCCTGTCGGGGTGATGCGCGAAATCTTTTTAGCCGACAAATCGAACAAACGAATGCTGCCATTAATGCCGTCTTTGCCCCACGTGCTAACGTACATACGGCTCGCATCCACATTTAAAGTGTAGCGCGGAAGAATGAAACCCGTGTCGTAAGTAGCCGTGGCTATGAAGGTTTTAGGGTCAATTGCAATCATTTTATTGGCATTATTGACCATCAAATAGCCAACGCCTTGAATAACATTATAAGATTGTAAAATATTCCCAATTTTAGAACCGCTATTCTCGGTTGAATAAATATCACCCCGCGCCGAGTCCACACGGTTGTAGTAAGTAATTGTTCCCGTTCCGCCCGTAAATGCGCCTTCGCAAGAGATAAAAACGCCATTTGCATAGGCCGATTCAGGTTTGTCGTCGCCTTTTGTACAGGCCATAAAAGAGAATGTTACCGCCGCGAGCAATGCCCAAAGGGTGTTTTTTGACAATGTCATAATTTTGATTTGTTAAAATTTTGAAAAAAATTGAACGAAAAAAAACATCGGAAAGCGGCGTGTGGAATGATGAGTTAGGGGTGATAAATGATGAATCATAAAGTTTCACTAACTCTAATTACTTATCAATCAATTATCTAGGTGGGTAAAATCTCAATTAGAAATGCAGAATTGATAGAACAACAAACCCGCATTTGGCCATGCGCGTCGCTCCATTTTTAATTTTTAATTCTTCATTTTTAATTAAAGAAATCGGCCATCTATTGCTCATTTTCCCGTAAGCCGCGATGCGAATGGATTTGGGCAGGTCTTCTGACTCGTCGGCTTTTTATCGTCTTCCCACTTTTCAGCAGTGACACCGTAGGATTTCGGATCTCAGATTTCAGATTTCAACGCGTAGGTTGAGATTTGAGCTATAAAATTAGAAATGCCTTGATAAAAAGTTTTTCTTTTAATTATATGACACAATGAAGCTAAAAATGCTGAATATACTGAGAGGGTCTCCATTCGTCATTTATAATTCATCGGCCTCATCAAAAAAGAAAGCGACTTACAGCTGCGGGAACAGTTCGAGATTTTCACTCAATTCCCTTTTAATTTCGCCGTTTTTAAGGGCAAAAACCAAAATCGGGGCAAATGTAGGAATATGTTTGGATTCTAAGTACATGACAAAAAAAAAATGCTCGCTTCGCTGGCAAAAAAGGAGAGAAGGTGGTAATAGACTTGTAAATACTGGAAGAATGTATATTTTAACGTGAGTTCTGAATTAATTATCAAATTTTACCACTAATCTCATCCAGAGCGTATCGTCATTGCGAGGCACGAAGCAATCTTTTTGTTTTAGCAGACTACGAAACTTAACAGATTGCTTCGTTCCTCGCAATGACGACGTTTTTTAGTTTGAATTTTGAGCATAAATCATTGATAATCAATGTGCTTAATTCAAAATTTACGTTACTTTAATAAAACGTCGTAGAGGTTTTAAACCCTCAAGGACGTTAGAAATCCCAAATCCAAAATCAGAGGCATTCCTTATTTATGCCTAAAACATAGTTTTTCACGACATCAATAGACACCGCCGTCTCTGCACCCGTAAAACCTGTAATCAGGTCATTTTTAAGGTTTTTCTCTGCAAATTGCGTCAATTCCTTTGACAAAGGCGTGTATGACCAATGCCATTTTTCTTCTTTATAACCCGTTTTCCGACCTGCTGTGTAAGGTTGACAGAAACCGAAACGCACCGCATTTTTAGACAGCCACGCATACATTTTTTTGCCTTCGGGTTTACTGAAGAATGTCGAAGAAACGGTGTTCAAATCAATATCCGTTCCCCAATGATGCCGACTGCACGTAGGCATAGCCGAATATTCCATAATTTTTTTAGCGCGAACCGTTGCGTCTTTGATAGTTTTGAAAGTCTGCCATTTTGTGTCCCAAATCCCTTTCTGATACTCAAAATTACGCGTTGCGGAAATAATTGTCAACGAAACACTGTCTTGGAGAGCCGCCCAACGCATTTTTTTGAAGGCTTCGTAGGTCTCTTTTCTCAAAAAAAGCCCTTCTTTATCGGCATATTTTTTATCGACAGTAATAAAATCGGGATGCGTCGCAGGGTCAAATTTCCCCACGATGTAATTGATAGACAGCATCGGTAAAGCCGTTGTCGGTACTGTTGTCGTTTCAGCCTTTTCAGAAGGCTTATGAGGTGTATTCAAACAACTCAAAGTGGTTAGAAGCAAAAAAAAATGTTGAATCATTGTATTTTATTTTTGACAAAATAAACAACCGTAAAACTAGCAATTTTCGCTTTGGGTTTAATCGCATAGAAAACATAGGCATTTTCGCATAGGTTCACATTGAATTTCTCTAAAAGGCTATGTGAACCTATGCGAAAACCTCTATATTTTCTATATAATTGACATTCTCAAAACCCCAAGCGGAAACTGTTGCCATAAAACAAAAAAGCCTCGTAAATCATTGATTTACAAGGCTTTATGTACTTATTTTGTGGGCGGTAAGGGATTCGAACCCCTGACCCTTTGTGTGTAAAACAAACGCTCTGAACCAACTGAGCTAACCACCCTTTCTATTGTTTCAACCCTTTCTTTGTGATTGTGCCGCAAATGTAAGACGGTTTTTTATTTCTGCAAGCTTTTTTTTATTTTTTTTGAAAAAAAAATTTCAATTGATGAACTTAGACAAATACTTATGTTTAGTTTTTTTTCACTTCGCTACAACAATTTTTTTCATAAACGTTTGATTGTCAACGTTTACGGACAAAAAATATAAGCCATTTAGTATGTTTCTCACGGACAAAAACACCCCCTCAGTATTTTCTACTTTTTCAATTAAAATGCGCCCCATCATGTCTTTTAATTGAATTGTTTTAAACTTATTGCGCCATTCGTCGGGCGTTTGAATCGTTAGAATTGAAGATACAGGATTTGGCGATACAGACCATTGCGGCTCTATAACGTTATTTATTCCAACAAACGGGTCGCAGGTACCTCCCCTCAGTATCAAGCCATTTCTGAAGCCGTCGAGGGTTGCCCACATACGGGCTTTCTGGCCTTTGGTAAACAGCAAGACACAATCGTCAAAAGGATAATCCATGTAATTCATAAACATATCTCCGCCATTTCCTGCACAGCTTTGAGCAGCAGGAAACGATGGGCAGCCTGTATTTTGCGCACCTTGCCGTGGCGTATCAGTCACTTCGTCATCATCGGCGCAAGTATCATCTTTTCCGAATGTATGTAATAAGTTGAAATAATGCCCGACCTCATGCACGAGCGTCCGACCTCGGTTGCGTGCGCCAAAATTGTTGGTATTGACGCCAAAAGCACGCGTGTTGACCACACAACCATCTTCGGCAGGGTGGTTTTGTAGGTTCGCAATAGGCGTTGCCCAACCGTTAAACTCGATAGACGCCCCGACCCATATATTAAGGTAGCGGTCGGGTCGCCAAGCATCGTCGCCACCATATTCTGAATAGTAAATAATTCTCCTATCCGATGAATCTCTAAACCTTGCAAACGCATCACCGATATTGAAAATATTTGTTTGCTTACGCACGATGCCCGTACTCGGATTGCCGAGCGTGTCGCGTGTGGCGAGGCAAAATTCTATCTCACAATCGGCGGCAGCGTCTCTGAATCTTTGGGAAGGAATATTCGCAGCGTCAATGTTTCTTTTTCTAAAATCCTTAGTAAGTGAATCAATTTGTCCCCGAATTTGAGCGTCGGAGATGTTTTCAGACGCCGTTCTCCAGATAACGTGGACAACAACGGGGATTTTCACGACCGCGCGAGGCCGCACCCGTCCCTCAAAGTTCCGAACATACCCCTCAGTATAACGCTCGATTTTTTCATTTTTTTGATGCTGATAGTCACAATGTTGCGCTTCGAGGGCGTGGATAGTTTTAAAAGAAAGGAAAAATAGCAAGAAATACGGCAAAAGTTTTTTCATTTTAAGCGACGGTGAAAAATGAGACATGATATTTTCATAATACAAATGTATAAAAAATTTATTTGTCAACCAAATAGGCCGTAAACTTAACGTTTTCTCGTAAAAAAGTACCGTATAATAATTTTTCTTAAAACAATGAGAAATTTAGTGTCAAACATTGGCATAAAAAAGCATACATTTGTGACAAGTTTTCTCATAGTATGTTTGTTTTTTTCCTGCACCGCGAATTATCTGCGGTGCAGGATTTTTTATTTTATGCCTATTTCATGCCTATTTTTATGGTCGTTTTCTTACCGCTTTCTAAATCAATTACGCCGTTTCCTAAAATATTTGCACCAAAAACGAAAAACGTCTTGCCAAATGGCAAAACGTCGCTTATCTTTGTGATAAGTTTTCTCATAGTATGTTTACCTAGTCTTCCTGCCCCAATTTTTTGGAGCAGGATTTTTTTTTAAAATAACACAGCTTTTAAGGAATATTTCAAGTGTCAGATTCCAAATTTCACTTAGCTAATTACCTATAATTTGTTAAGTAACATCCTAGACTTTGCCTGTTGAATCAATACCTTTAAAGTTTTTAAATATCGTTTCAAAAATATTTTCGCTCAAAAGCACGCTTATTATTCTAATTTTTCTCCCTCAAGTATTTTCACTTTATTCTTAGTTAATTTCAATTTTCAAGAGCAACAACTCACGAGCCTTTTAAGATTTGAAATCTCTTGTTCGTTTTCGTTCAAAAGCACTTTTACTCTATTTTTCTTTTGTTTTTCAAAGTACGCCGTCGCCTTTCTGACAACTTAATCGAAAATTTTACAAAAATTAAACGGTCAATTCATTGAAAAATTGACCGTTTTCTCAATTTTTACTACCGCTTTCTCGAATTAACATTCCATTAAATAAATTTAATTAGGTGGATTGTATAGAAAGCCCTTAATTTGCATCTAAGTTTTCTCATAGTATGTTACTTTGTTGAGTTCCTGCTGCTCTCTGAGAGGCAGGGATTTTTTTTTGCACTCATACAAAGTAAAAATTAATTTAATATATTTTGTATGTACCTAACCTTCCTAAAAATGCGCTTTATACTGAGGGGTGTCAGATTTCAGATTTCAAAAAAAAAATTATTCATATTATACTGTAACCAATATTGCTGTACAAATTTAATGTGGCACACTGATTAGGCTGATACGACAGATTTTACACTGATTTTTTTAGACGTACACGAGAAAGAATCAGTGTAAATCAGCTTAGTCAGTTCAATCTGTGGCTTCTATCGTGCAAAATGTGATTGCTGTAACCTTAATATCACCTTCAATAGATTATTTTTTACTTATATCAAGTAGTACAAAACTGTGCCAAGTCTATTTTTATTCAGTAAAAGTGTACTTTCAAACATTGTGTTTTATAGCTATAATTGACCATTTCTTTAAAATTATATACCTTTTTCTAAAATCTTTGACACAAACAAAATTATTTTTAAAATATATAAAAAAACATGCTTAGATTTGCATCGTGTAGTTTTCTCATAGTATGTTTTTCGACGCCAACATCGCTCCCCAGTTGATGTTGGCGTTTTTTTTATTTCGCCACATTTTACCTTGTGGTATCTCAAAAACGTTATTCGTTCCATTTCACACGTACTATATGCGTGCAAGACTTTCGTCCAATATTTAATTCTCTAAAAATGTACCCCCTCAGTATTTCGAGGCAGCGAATCAAATTTTTCAACGTTCATAGCTGTCGTACACAGTCATTTTAACGTAATGATAAGAAAACGTTAAGACTTCTCTACTGCTTTGATTTTCAATAAGATACCTTAAATAAGGTCACTGTTTTCAATTTTTTCACTATGTTGTTCATCTAAATCTATTACTTACAGCTACTGTATTGTTTAAAATATTTGTCAGAGAAGTCGTTTTTTTCAAAAACTTTCTACCTTTGGCCTCTTAAATTTCTAAAAATTTCTCATTTCTTCATCTAAAATCAAAAATTGGTATGAAAAAACTCTCACTAATTTTGGCGATGGTTGTCACAACTATCGGGTTTGCGTTCGCGCAAAAGACAGTGACAGGTACAGTTTCCGATTCAAAAGGCGAGCCAATGGTGGGTGCTAGTATCCTTGTAAAAGGAACAACTACTGGTACTATTTCGGACGTTGACGGAAAATACTCCTTGAAAGTCCCAGAAGGTGCCACAACCCTTAGCGTCAGCTTTGCGGGTTTCACAAGTCAAGACGTTGCGCTAGGTGCATCAAGCGTTGTAGATGTTTCTTTAGCAGAATCCGTTTTGCAAGAAGTTGTTATTACAGCTTTGGGTGTTAGCAAACAGGCAAAAGCTATTGGCTATGCTACGCAACAAGTGAGCGGCGATAACCTCAAATCGGCAAACACGACGAATATCGTCGATGCTTTGAACGGTAAAGTCGCGGGCGCACAAATCACAAGTTCATCGGGCGCGTTAGGTGCATCTTCTCGTATCGTTATTCGTGGACAAACATCGCTTGATGGTAACAATCAAGCTCTTTTTGTTGTGGATGGTCTTCGTATGGACAATTCGGAGTTTGGTACTGAGGGGTCAACCGCAGGTGTCGCTCAATCAAACCGCGCTATTGACCTTAACGCCTCTGACATTGAAAGCATTACCGTATTGAAAGGTGCAGCAGCATCGGCACTTTATGGTATTGATGGTGCGCGTGGTGTTATCTTGGTTACGACCAAAAAAGGTAACAAAAAAGGTAAAGGTTTGACTGTTGAGTACAATACAACATACACAACAAGCCAAATTAACAAAACACCTGCCCTTCAAACCAAATTCGGTAAAGGCTCAAATGGTGCAACATCTGGTTTCAACGCAGCTTCATCAACTTCTTGGGGTCCAAAGCTAGACACTATGTTCTTCAATGGTATCTCAACTGAATTTGACGGGAATGGTACACTTGTTGGCAAATCAAATGCTACCGCAAAACTTGACAAAGCTGCGAAGGTGTATGACCCATTTTCAGTATTTCAACAAGGATCGGGATGGCAACATAACATCGCCGTCACGGGTGGTGATGCAGACAAAGTGAGCTATCGCTTGTCTGTCGGTAATTCAAGAGAAGAAGGTATCATCCCGAAAAACATCTACGACCGTACAAACGTAACGCTCGGAACAACGGCTAATTTGTTGGATAATACATTTCACGTTCGTTCAAGCATTCAATACGTTAAAACAACAAGTCGCCGTATTCAACAAGGCTCAAACTTATCGGGTTTGATGTTAGGTTTATTGCGTACGCCACCTACTTTTGACAACGCTAACGGTTCTGCTGACCCACTTAATGACCCAAAAGCATATACTTTGTCAGATGGTCGTCAGCGCACTTACCGCAACGGTGGTGGCTATGACAATCCATATTGGGTTATCAACAATGCCCCTTACACGGACGAAGTAAATCGTTTGTTGGGTAACGTTGACTTGACTTATGATATAAATAAATGGTTGAGTGTCAATGCTAAAGTTGGTACAGACGTTTACCAAGACAACCGTATTCAAAAGTTTGAAATCAACTCTCGTACCGTACCTCTTGGGCGTGTGATTGATGACCGTTACACGTATCGCAACCTTGATGCATACTTGACATTTTTGGGCAACACAAATATTACACCTGATTTGACGTTGGGCTATACATTGGGCGGTAATCTTTATTCTTCGCTTTTAGACAATTTAACTGTTCAAGGTGATGGTTTAGACAATACTGGTTTTGTTAACTTTAATAATACGACAAGCAAAACAGTTACACCTTCATCGCGCAATCAAAAAAGTCTCTCTTTTTTAGGTAGTGTTGATTTGGGTTATAAAAACTTTTTATACTTGGGTTTAACTGGTCGTAATGACTGGGCTTCTAACTTGATTGTCCCAACAAAGACCTTCAATGCAGGTGATATTGGTTTCTTTTATCCATCGGCTAACTTGAGTTTTGTCTTTTCTGAATTGACAAAATGGAGTTGGATGGACTTAGGTAAACTCCGCCTGTCGGCTGGTCAAGTAGGGGGCGGTGCGCCAAATCCTTACCAAACCTCTACCTACTATTCTGTGCCTTCACTCCTCACAGGTGTTACAATCAGTGACGGATGGACAGATGGTATTGGTTTCCCTTACAGTGGCACTTACGGTCTTTCGCTTGATGATACCAAAGGTTCACTTACCTTGAGACCATCCAAAACGACGGATCTTGAAATAGGTTTGGAAACAAAACTATTGCGCGGCAAAGTACGCCTTGAAGCATCGTATTACACACGTTATTCTAGCGACCAAATTTTGTCAGTCCCAGTCTCAAACACTACGGGCTTTGGCGGTATTATCCTAAATTCGGGTGCTTTAAGTACAAAAGGTTTCGACGTTGTTCTTGGTTTGACGCCAATAAGTATGAATAATGGTCTTACTTGGGATGTAAATTTCAACTTCACGAAGTGGAAAACTAAAATCGAGAGCTTGGCAGATGGCGTGAAAACACAATATTTAGGTGGCTTTTCACCAGGTTCTTACAACATTGTGGGTGAAGAGTATGGTCAATTGTACGGTGGTGCTTTCATGCGGACGAATGATGCCTCTAATACGAAATATGATCCAGCATTGCCTTATAATCCCAAAGGCCAACTCGTTATCAATAACGATGCTGCTGACGGTGACTACGGCAGACCTTTGGTTCACGAGGGTGACGTAAAAGTTGGCAATCCAAATCCTGATTTCCTTTTAGGTATCACTAACACATTGTCTTTCAAAGGATTCTCTATCTCAGCATTAATTGATATTCGTTCAGGTGGCGAAATGTGGAACGGTACTTTGGGCGCTTTGCACAACTTCGGTATGTCAGCTGATACTGAAAATCGTGGTACAGAAACCGTATTCGCAGGTGTTACGCCAGACGGCAAACCAAATACCATCAAATCAAAACTTGACCAATCTTGGTATCAAGGCTTAGGCAATGGTTTTGGTGCAGTTGGCGCGCAATTCGTTGAAAGTTCAGCTTTTGCGCGGTTGCGTCAGTTAAACATCGCTTACCGTTTCGATCCAAAATGGTTGAAATCAGTGCGTATGTCAGATTTGACTATCAGCTTCACAGGTCGCAATCTTTGGTTGAAAACTGACTATACGGGTGTCGACCCAGAAACAAGTTTGACGGGTGGTCGCAATAGCCAAGGTAGTGACTATTTCAATATGCCTGGTACCAAAAGCATGGCTTTTAGCTTGGGCGTTAAATTCTAAAATGGTGCGTTTTAAACTGATGTCTTGAAAAATCAAGCTCCCTCAGTATAAAACGCTAATTTTTAACTAATTCATTAAAATTAAATAACAATGGTTATTAAAAAAATAAGTTCAATTGCTTTGACTTTGGCAACAGTTGCGCTGCTAGGACTTAGCTCTTGCGAAAAATATTTTGGTGACGTCAACGTTGACCCAAACGGCGTCATTGACGCTTCACCAGCTTCAATTTTAGCAACAATCGAAACCCGTTTAGTCTATACGATTGGCGGCGATTTCACGCGCTATGCTTCCGTTTTCACCCAACACGTGGATGGATTTGACCGCCAATTTGCGGGCTACCAAAATTATACGTTCGTTCCTGGTGATTTTGGTACGCCTTGGGCTAATTTGTATTCAGGTGTTTTGACGGACATCAAGCAATTGAAAACAAAAGCCGATGCTGGTAAACTTGAAGCATACGGCGGTATTGCCCGTGCGCTTGAGGCACATTCACTGATGATGATTGCCGATTTCTACGGGGATGCCCCTTATTCAAGTGCTTTGAGTATTGAAAAAACGTTCCAACCTACCTACGATACACAGGCTCAACTGTACACGACTATCTTCGCTTTGTTGACCGAAGCACGTACAAAATTGGCGGTAGCTTCGGGAGGTGCAAATGTCGCAGTAAAAAGTGACCTAATTTATGGTGGTTCAAGAGCCAAATGGACAGCGTATTGCAACGTTCTAGCGGCACGCGCTTACCTGCATTTGGGCAAACTTGATGCAGCTAACTATACCAAAGCACTGGCTGAAATTGCTAAGGGCGGTTTTACTTCAAGTGCTGATGAGGCCGCTTTTACTTTCGTAGATGCTGGCGATGATGCCCCTTGGTATCAATACAATACGCAACGTGGTGATATTGCGGCAGGCAAACGCTATGTCAAATTAATGACTGACTTAGCTGACCCTCGTAAAGAATTCTACGGTGCTGACCTTGACGATGCACATCCTATCTTCACCGATGTCCAACGTTTGGCTATTTTGTCTTACACAGAGCAAAAATTCATCGAAGCTGAATGTAAGCTGAAAGCAGCTACGCCAGATGCAGCAGGTGCGAAAGTAGCTATGCTTGAAGGTATCAAATCATCATTTGCAGAAGCAGGTGTAACGGATGCGACAAAATATACGGCTTATGTCGCACAAGCAACCGTCAATCCTGCAACGACAACGATAAATCAAGTAGCGATTCAAAAATACATCGCACTTTATACGAGTCCAGAAGCATACAACGATTGGCGTAGAACGGGCATTCCCGCTTTAACGCCTAATTTGGGTACTTTTGTCCCACGTCGTTTCTTGTATCCGCAAACTGAATTGGATTTGAACACCAACACACCTAAAGGCACTAAATTGTCTGACCGTGTGGGCTGGGATAAATAATTATAACAAATTATTTTGACTAAAAAAGAGGTGTTCATTCAACAGAATGAACGCCTCTTTTTGGTTAAAATTCGGTCAGAATTTGGTTTTATACTGAGGGGGTCTTATTTTTGAATTTGATTTCTAAATCTTTTTAAATTAATGTAATGAAAAAGCTAAAAATGCTATTTATGGTGCTGACACTTCTGCCATCACTCTTATTTGGTCAACGGATTGCTGGACAAGGCAACACCTTCAGCTCTGACCAAAATTTTATTAACCCAAGTAACGGCATGGCAAATGTCGGTGGAACAGAAGTATCCATGCAACGCAATCTATACGAAGGCGTTAAAGGCAACCCGATGGTCTGTAAGGATTTTGTCAAAGGATTTATTGTAACCAAAGACACGTTTAATACGGTTGATAATGGCTACACCTACAATTTCGACATTTACAAACAGGAATTGTACATCCGCGCACCCGATGGCAAGATAAAAATACCTTTCAATAACCAAATTCGAGGTTTTCAGTTGATTGATAGCGGCTTTGCTCATAACTTCAAAAAAGCAAAAGTCCCCAATGACAACGGCAGCAAGTTCTACGAAATTATTTTTGAGACCCCTCTGTATTCACTACTAAAATTATGGATACGGAAATTTGTTCCCGCAAATGCCGTTGACCGTGGCCCCGTAGTATCGGGTAGGCAATACGACGAATTTGAAGAAGATGAAACCTATTTTTTTAGAATAGACGATGGCGTTTACAAAGAGCTAAAAAAATTGACCAAAAGCAACTTTATTGAATTACTACCAAGTCAAGAAAAAAACATCGAAACGTATTGGAAAACCAACAAATTAAGCAAAAAAATCACCCCTGCTGCGGCCAATGCTTTTCTAAAAGCATTGGAAAAAGAAAGCATAACGGGTAAAAAATAACCTATAACTCAACATCATTTCGAAAACTACCCCTCAGTATTTTAATGTCGGATTTAGGATTTGGGTGGGGATAAACCGACATCCCAAATCCGAAGTTGAAAAAGTCGTTTGGTTTTTTACAAAAAGTCAACGCGTTTTGATTGCCCGACCCCAATGAAGATTAGCTACTCATTGACTGGCAACGCGATGTCGAATTATGAGAAGGTTTGACCATAAACACTGCCCAATATTTAGCAAAACAAGGCATTCAACCGATTGATATACCCAATGAAAGTTGAACGATACCCCCTCAGTATTTGAACCTTTTTTACAAGTAAAAGCCTTGCAAACGCGCTGTTTGTAAGGCTTTTACTTGTAAAAAAGGCCAAAATACAGAGGGTGTGTTATTTTACAAATTGCCTTTCAATTTACCCACAAGTGTAATATTTTTGCGCGTGTCGCCCCATTATTTAACACTTTATGGCTACTTAAAAAGCATCCTTTGCGGAAACGTTGCCGCGAATTCGCCTTTCCCCTTAGCGATTTCTATCTAATTTCACTCCGTAAAATCACAGAATCATCCTTAATTAATGTAAAAAATTTACGAAATCTTAAAATGTCGTAAATCTGTACCCCTCAGTATTTTGCTTAAAAAATCCATTAAAATCTAAAAAAGTGTCGAAAAAACAAGCCATTCTAAGCGTTTTCATCGCTTTATGTTCCCTTATTCATGCCCAACAATTGGCTTTCCCGACGGCGGAAGGCGGTGGTCGTTTTGCCACAGGTGGTCGCGGTGGAACGGTTTACGAAGTAACAAACCTCAACGACGCAGGGGCGGGTAGCCTACGCGACGCCGTCAGTCAACCGAATCGGACGGTCGTTTTCAAGGTGTCGGGAACGATTGTTTTGCTAAGTCGCTTGGTTTTGCGGCAAAATAACATCACGATTGCAGGGCAAACTGCCCCTGGCGACGGTATCTGTTTGTCGGGCAATACGCTAAATATTCAAGCGAGTAACATTATTATTCGATACATCCGCAGCCGTTTAGGCGATGCGTTTCCCGTGGAAGACGACGCGATGAATTGTTGGTCGGGCAATTTTCAAAACATCATCATTGACCATTGCTCAATGAGTTGGTCAATTGACGAAACGGGGACTTTTTACGACATTAAAAACTTCACGCTGCAATGGTGCATTTTGTCAGAAAGCCTCTTCAATTCCGTCCACAACAAAGGGCAACACGGCTACGCAGGAATTTGGGGCGGCGAAAATGCCAGTTTTCACCACAATTTACTGGCCCACCACACGAGCCGCGCCCCGCGTTTCAACGGCAATCGCTACACCGTTATCAATTTTAGGGATACCGTTGATTTTAGAAACAACGTCATTTATAATTGGGGCAACATCAATTCGGGCTACGGCGGCGAAGGTGGCTGCTACAACATGGTTAATAATTACTATAAAGCGGGACCCGCAACGCCAGGCAGTTTGACGACAAGCTCAACATCGAACAAACGCAACCGCATTTTTAATTATACGAGTTTTTATTACAACGGCACGGACACCGTTTTTGGCGGTAAGTTTTACGTCAACGGCAATTATGTGAACGGTTACGGGGATGTGACGGCTGATAATTGGGCAAAAGGTATTCAAAAAGACAGTTATGTGAATGCCGCAATTCTCATGGCGGCAGCCAAACAAAACACCCCCTTCCCTACTTCGCCCGTTCAGACACAGACCGCCGACGCCGCTTTTTTATCCGTTTTAGACAGCGCGGGGGCCATTTTACCGTGTAGAGATACTGTTGACCGACGCATCGTCCGCGAAACACGCACGGGAACGGCCACTTTTGAAGGCGCAACTTATGGCTTTGTAACAGGAACGGGCATTTCGCATCCGTCGGGTATCATTGACGGCACGGCAAACGTCGGCGGTGTGCCAACCTACAATTCACGACCTGCCCCACTCGATTCGGACGCCGACGGAATACCCGATTCTTGGGAAATAGGAAGGGGTCTCAATCCGAACAACGCGGCGGACAGAAATGGATTGATAAACGGCTATACGAACTTGGAAATTTATCTGAACTCAATTATAAGCCCGTGTGCGCCGCGTGTGCCTACACAAGAGGTTGTGAAAGACAAAACAATATTTTCCCTCGCCCACAATCCCGTCGGTAGTACTTTGATTATCAATCATTTAAACTTAAACGAAACGGCTATTTTATCAGTTTACGATGTGAAAGGTGTTCAATTAATGCGTCAAAAAACAAGCAATCCTGATAAAACAAGCCTTGATATTGGAGCCTTGCCAAGCGGTTTTTACGTCGTTGAATGTCAAACGGCGGCACATAAAACGGTGTTGAAATTTGTAAAACAGTAACTAAATCGTAGGCTTTGTAAGGGTTTTGCAACATTATTTTGAAAAATACTGAGGGGGTATTAAATCCTATAAAATTTTGATAATCAATGACTTGCAAATCTCCGAGGGTTTGTAACGGCAGTTTCTAATGTGGAATTTTCGATTGCAGCGTAGCTGCAAAATCTAGGTAATACTGCCGCAAAGCTCAATTTTTTATGCGGTGTAACCGCTCAACGTTCTGTTTTGCGGTTACACCGCATGATAAAAGCCGTTGTTGGGTTGAACACTACCAAGATTTTGCAGCTATGCCGCAGTCGGAATGCAACTTATCAACGCTCGACTTTAAAGGGATTGTATGTAAATATGTCATTTTTACATACAATCCCTTCGGGATTCAAGACTTTTTTAACGTCTGTTTTCTATAAACATATATTCCCTTCGGGAATAAGCAACAAACTAAAAATGAGGTATAAAGCCTATAATTTCAACTAATAATATATTGAAAAATTAACTAGCAAGATAAAAAAATGATAAAAAAGCTGCTCTTTGTCGCTACAATTCTAAGCCTCTTCGCCTTCAACCGAGCCGACGACCGCCCCACTTTATTTCTCATCGGCGACTCAACAATGGCCAATAAAGCACCGATTGACGCCCCCGAAACAGGTTGGGGCATGGTGCTGCCCGAGTATTTTTTTGACGCCTTGGCGATTCAAAACCACGCCGTCAATGGCCGTTCGACCAAGAGTTTTAGGACATTGGGCCATTGGAAAGGCGTAATTGACCAACTCAAAACGGGCGATTACGTGATGATTCAGTTTGGCCACAACGATTCAAAAAAGGACGATTCCCTACGTTTTGCCGCGCCGCAGACCGATTATAAGCAGAATTTGACACGTTATATTACTGAAATTCGCGCAAAAGGCGGCAATCCGATTTTGCTCACGCCCGTGATGCGGCGCAAGTTTGATGCCGACGGAAAATTTGTTGACCAACACGGCGAGTACCCCTCAGTAGTCAGGGCTTTGGCGAAAGAATTGAACGTCGCGTTGATTGATATGCACGCCAAAAGTCAGAAAGCGATTGAAGCGGAAGGCATTGAAGGCTCTAAAAAAATGTTCATGCACTACGACGGTGGCATTTTTAAAAAGCATCCCAAAGGCGTCAAAGACGATACGCATTTTTCGCGTTATGGCGCGGAAATCATGGCGAGTTTGGCCGTCGAAGGGCTGTTCGACATCGGGCATCCGCTTAGAAATTTTGTTAAAAAATCGGCTTTTGAAGAGAAATACGCCTACGAAATGCCTAAAATCTATACGCCTGTCTTCAAAAAAGACACGTTCAACATCATTCGCTATGGCGCAAAAGCGGACGGTGTAACTTTGAACACCAAGGCCATAAATCAAGCGATTGAACTGTGCAGTCAGTCGGGCGGCGGGGTTGTTTTGATACCACGCGGCTTGTGGTTGACGGCGGGAATTGTGTTGAAAAACAACGTTCAGATTCACACCGAAGACGGGGCGTTGATTCAGTTCACGAAGGATTATGACCAATACAATCTGGTGCGGACAAATTGGGAAGGTTCGGACGCGTGGCGCGTGCAACCACCGATTTTTGGCGTTGGTGTCGAAAATATTGCCATAACGGGCAATGGCATTTTCGACGGCGGCGGCGAGGCTTGGCGACAACTTAAAAAGGAAAAAGTAACGGCGTCGGATTGGAAACGCGTCGTCAATTCGGGCGGCCTTTTGAACGAAGCAAAAGATACGTGGTATGCCACCGAACGCTCCTTAAAAGCCTCGACAATGAAGCGGCCTGGCGTGATTTCGGAAGGGTTTGATTCACTTAAATCGTTGGAAATCAAGGAGTTCTTGCGGCCAAACTTGGTCGTTTTGACGCGTTGCAAAAACGTATTGTTGGAAGATGTGACCTTTCAAAACTCACCCGCTTGGACGGTGCATCCGTTGCTTTGTGAACATTTTATACTGAGGGGGGTCAAAACGAAAGCGCCGTCGTATGCGCAAAATGCGGACGGGATTGACGTGGAGAGTTGCAAGAATTTTATCATAGAAAACAGCATTTTCGACGTCGGTGACGATGGTATCACCATCAAATCGGGCCGCGATGCCGAAGGCCGTAAACGCAATGCGCCGACCGAAAATGGCATTATCCGCAACAATATCGTCTATCGGGCGCATGGTGGCTTTGTGATTGGCTCGGAAATGTCGGGTGGGGCGCGCAATTTGTTTGTTTCCAATTGTACGTTTATGGGGACAGACATTGGTTTGCGCTTCAAAACAACGCGAGGACGGGGTGGTATTGTAGAAAATATTTATGCAACAGATATTACCATGACGGGTATTTTGGGCGAAGCCTTACTGTTTGATACGTATTACAATGGTAAAGATTTTGCGGAAAGCGATAAAAATCCCGTCATCGAAACCAAGGTCGTGAGTGAAGAAACACCACAATTTCGGTCATTTTTCATTAGAAACATCATCAGTAAAGGCTCGGAACGGGGCATTGTTGTTCGAGGATTGCCCGAAATGAATGTTAAAAATATTGTCATTGAAAACTCAATTTTTGAAGCCAAAACGGGCATGACGTGCATCGAAGGCGATGGTATTAAATTGAAAAACGTGCGTTTCGATAGTCAAAATGACGTGGCGATAAACATTTCAAACAGCCGTAATCTGACATTCGACAATTTGACATTCAACGGTAAAAACAAAACGGCGTTGAACATTGAAGGCGTAAAAACGGCAGGGATTCGGTTGACAAATACCGATATGTCTAAGTTTTCAGAAGGTGTTTTGTTTGGCAAAGACGTGTTGCCGAAGGTGTTGAGTAAAAATTGAAAAATAGGTTTGCCAAATTTTCGGAACAGCCACACCACAGCTAGTTCAGACTGCTCAACATCAGACGTTTCATAAATTTCCCATGCTTTGACAATATGTTGAACGAACATCCTCCAAGAGTTGTGCAAAAAAAATAAACCGCAAAACAGGCTAATCCCTTACAAAACGGGTGTTTTTCAAATTCAAAACAAAAATTTTAAATTTAAAACAAAAATAATTAACAAAAAATTTGTTTTAAAGAAACTAATTGTTTTAAATTTGCCCTATAATTGTAAGATACATTTTAAAATCTATTAGTCATGTCAACAAAAACAAATTCAGTTCAAATCGGTCAAATCAACCGTGTCGCTATCGAAGCAACCGCACCAAGCGGCATAATTGTTATTGATTTAATCCGAATCAAGCGGTTAGCCCTTGGTTTCGTCAGAAACAACTGGCTCAACATCCTTCTTTTTGTTTCCGTCATTTATTTGATTCTAACAAAATTGGATGGTATCACCATTTCCTTCGACGATTCAGCCGCCGTCGGGAAGGCTCAAAATGTTTCAGAAAAAATACATCTGAAACAAAAAAACTTCAAACAAAAAGGCAATGCCGAAGCCTCTTTCATCGCCGCGTCGTTGACCGACAATGATGGCGGCCCCTCAGTAGGTGTCGTCGAAGTGTTGCCAAAACTGCCCACAAAGCCCGTTAAAAGTGCTTACACGAACGGCGGTAACGATGCCAATTTGTTCGATAACGTCTCGATTTTTGTCTCGCCCGAGCGTGCGGAAGCCGCCGTTGTGAAGTCGAAAAAGGATAAATGTTGGGAGTACGTCCGCCGTTTTATAACGATTGCAAAGACCGAAAAGCAGAAATTCGGCATTCCTGTCAGTATCACCTTGGCGCAAGGCTTGTTGGAAAGCGATGCGGGAGAAAGCCGTTTGACGCGTTCCGCAAACAATCATTTTGGCGTAAAAACCTTCAACAAACGCGTGCCACACGTCGTAATGAAGGACGATTCGCCGACCGATAAGTTCAAAAAATACGACTCGGCTTGGGAAAGTTACCGCGACCACAGCTTGTTATTGATGCGCGACCATTACAAACCCTTGCAATATTTGAGCAAAACGGACTACGTGAGTTGGGCAAAAGGCTTGCAAAAAGCAGGTTATGCCACTGACCCACAATATGCCGCGAAGTTGATTCGAATCATCGAAAATTTGCAATTGTTCAAACTTGATGAAGTGTAATTTCAAGGATTTCAAATGTCAAAAATAGCTTTTGAATCTAAAATTTTTGAGATTTGAAATACCTACAAATCCGACATCTCAACCCCAAATCCGACATCGAATAGTTTTCCTGCATTCCATAGTGTAGTTTGTAAATCCTTTCCATTTGGAAAGGATTTTTTTTTATTTTCAATAAATGAATTGCCCCCTCAGTATGAAAGCCCTTCTAACGATGCCGTTATTCAACTGACAAATGCTTCTGGTACAAATGTTTTTGAAATAAGGAACGTTAAGTAAATAAAAGCGTATTTTACTGGCTCTTTCTCGCTGCGCTCGAAAATCGCCATCTGAAGGATTTTTTAGGAGGCAGCTTGT
>JAYSRS010000019.1:0-6860 GCA_043720935.1 Saprospiraceae bacterium | reverse complement strand
AAAGTTCCCCGAACGTTGAAACGCGACGATAATCAATGAGTTACAAATTATTAGTTAGTCAAAAAGAGTTTTGTACCATAAAGCCGATAATTCCGTTTATTTTTTTGCAAATATAGGATAAAAAACAGGTAAGTATTGATTTAAAATAGCGTGACAATTGCTTACAAATTCATGATTCATCTTGTATCACGCATTATTTTTCACTTTTTCGTTTTCCACCAATATATCATAATAAAAACACCTGTAATTGCCCCGCCGTAATGGGCAAAATGGCCCACGCCTGTCTGCGTATTCGTGACGCCGAAGTACAAATCTAAGCCAATCATGGCAGGAATAAAATATTTTGCAGGGATTTGAAATGGTAAGAACATCAAGCCCAATTTGTTTTCAGGAAACGTGATGCCATAAGCCACCATAACACCATACACGCAGCCCGACGCGCCTAGAGAACACATAACTTCAATTTGTTCGGGCAGAATCGTTCCGTTTTGAATTTGTACGTATTCTGATATGAAATTGACCGCCGTCGCACCAAATCCGCACGCCAAATAGTAGAAAAGAAAGCGTTGCTCGTGCCAAACCATCTCGATAACTGACCCAAACATTACCAAACCTATCATGTTAAAAATAAGATGCCCAAGCCCGTCGGGGTCGTGCATAAACATATGCGAGAGCAACTGATAGGGCTGAAAAAGGGTCGAAGTCGGATAATACAACCATAAATGTGGCGCAAGCGTCGGCACAATGAAGGTCGTAATGATGTACATCACAACGTTAATGATGACCAATATTTTGACGACGGGCGAGATAAAGAATTGTGATTGCTGATTATACATATTCTAAAAAATTAAATTTAATAAAAGCCTACTGAACTATAAACGTAGAACGACCCGCAGGTCGTTCGCTGCGTTTGATGTTTTTTTTGACGCAACGCCGCGACTTGAAGGTCGCGTTACGGCCATAAATTATTGAACAGGCACCATTTTCTGCAAAATCTCTTGCTCCCGAACAATGAACAGCGAGTCAGCATAGTGTTTTCTCAAAATCGGCGCGCTGTCGCGACAATAGCGGTCGAGTTCGGGTGTGATGCGGACAATTTCTTTTTGGGACAACGTATCAATCATCTCGCGGTCATCGCGGGTCAATTTGACGGCTTCTTGTTTGCAAGCCGTTGGCAAACTAAGGGCAATGGCCAATAAAACGATGGTGAAAATTAGTTTTTTCATGCGGCGAAGGTATTAAAAATCAAAATACGGAGAAGGTGCTTTTTTATGGTGACGAAAAGTTTATATTTTTATTTTGAAGAATAAACGCGAACAAATGCCGTTTTTTACGCCTTAAAATAACTGAATAATGAAATTACAACCCTTTCAAGTGGCCATCGCGCCGTTTGGCATCTTAGCACTTATATTTTTTTATCTCACCATGAAAGCAGACGGTGAAGGTATTTGGACGCTGTTTTTGGTAGGCGTAGTAGTAATTGCCGCCGTGATTTACGTCATGAGCCCGCAGATAAATTGGTGGTGGTGGCAACGCTCCCCGCCGCCGCTTGATGAACAAACCGCCAGCATTTTGGCCGATTATTGCGCGTTTTATCGCCCTTTATCCCCCGAATTGAAGCAACGCTTCCGCAATCGGGTGGCTTTGTTTATGCGTGGCAACGAATTTATGCGCCCCGTTCACCCGAGCGAAATGGACGCTGATGCTTTGCGCGCACGCGTACCCGAGGATTTGAAAGTGGCCGTTGCTGCGGCTGCCGTGCAAGTGAGTTTTGGCCAACCGACGTTTTCGACGACAAAATTTGAACACATTATATTGTACCCGCATCCTTTTCCATCGCCGCAATTTGCCGCTGTTCACACCTGCGAACTCTACGAACCCGACGGCGTTGTGATGCTTGATGCCGATACATTAATGGCGGGTTTCAATCAACCACGTCAGATTTTTAGTATTGGTTTGTACGAAATGGCGCGAATTTTCAAAATGGAAGGTATGCGAGCGTCCAAAACAGACCCCTCAGTTACTTCGTCTCTCGCAAGGACATCAACGCCTAACTTTGACGCTGCGACCCTCGAAACGCTTGAAAAAGTGAGTGGCATGACCCGAAAACAGATTGTTGCAGTCGTTGGCTTGGATGATTTAGATGATTTTGCTGTGGCTGTGTATCATTTTTTTACATTTCCGAAGGAATTTCAAAGCTTTTTGCCCGATTTGTATCAGTTGTTCGTGAATATTTTTAAACAAAACCCACTCGATGCGGAGCATCCTGTGGTGAATTATTGAACTAAAATGGCCCACTGATTGGACTGATTTACACTGATTCTTTTTGTCATTCAGGAGAAAACTAAAAAAATCAGTATAAATCAGTCGAATCAGCTCAATCAGTGGGCCATTTCCCTACGCCTTCGCCTTGAAACTCAAACCTTCCCAACTCCGAAATTGTGCTGCATAGTCGTAAATATGCTTCAAAATGGCGCAGTCTTCTTCTGAAAGCGTCAATTGTCGTCGTTCGAAAACGCGTTCCGCAACCTTCATGGCTTTCTTGAAATCGTAGGTTTCATAAGCCGACGAGCCGCCCCCCCAACTGTAAGATGGAATAAAATTGCGTGGAAAACCAGCTCCAAATACATTCGCTGAAACACCCACGACCGTTCCCGTATTAAACATGGTATTAATGGCACATTTTGAGTGGTCGCCCATGATTAAACCAAGGAATTGCATCCCCGTTTTGACAAAACTTTGCTTCGGATAATTCCACAATTTCACGTCTTCGTAGGTATTTTTCAAGTTTGAGGTGTTCGTATCAGCACCCATATTGCACCATTCACCGAGGACAGAATTGCCCAAATAACCATCGTGCGCCTTGCTTGAATAGCCCATTAGCACCGAATTATTGACCTCGCCACCTACTTTGCAGTGCGGCCCGAGGGTCGTTGCCCCGTAAATTTTAGCCCCCATTTTCAGTTGACTGCTTTCCCCCATCGCCAAACCGCCGCGAATGATGCAGCCTTCCATAATTTCGGCGTTTTTACCGACGTAAATGGGGCCGTTTGTCGTGTTTAAAATCGCGCATTCAACGACTGCCCCTTGCTCCAAGAAAATTTTTGACGCATCGCCAATCACGCGGTTAGAATTACTGAGGGGGGCCGATTGTCGGTCATTTGTCACGAGCGCAAAGTCCTGTTTCAAGGCTTCGGCATTGTATTTAAAAATATCCCAAACGTGGTTGAGCGTCGTGTAGCTGACGCCTTCCAACTCAAAACCCGCCAGTTCTTCGATGTCCGTTTCGGTCATCAAACGGCGAAATTGCAAGCGGTCGAGGCGTGCTGCAACGAGTTCGCCGTCTTTTGTCAGGGCTTCATTGTTGTTCAACGTCTCAATCAATTGGCAAAGGGCATCGTTTGGCAGCACCGAGCCGTTGACGACAAAATTGTCGTCGGCAATGTGAATTGAATATTTTTCCGACAAATAATCTTGCGTGATGTACGACGCTGTGCCGTTGAGCAAGCGTTCCCATTTTTCACGTATGGTTAAAATACCGATACGTAATTCAGCAACAGGGCGCGTGTAAGTCAATGGTAAAAATTGGTCCCGCGTGTCGGGGTCAAAAAGAATGATATTTTTCATACGTTGGTATTTTTTTATAATTAATTGGATAGTAGAGCCGCATGGCCATGCGGCTTATCTTATACACGCAAGACGCATGGCCATGCGTCTCTACAAAATTCAACTTAAAAACTGTTTTGTTAAGTCTTCAATGCTGTACGAAATAAAGCAATTGCGGCCATTTGGGCTTTTAAACGGCATCGCGCAAGCAAAAAGTTGGTCAATGAGTTCTGTCATCTCCCGAATAGTGAGGGGTGTCCCGCGCCGCGTTGCCGCCGACCGCGCCATAGAGGCGGCAATCCGTTCGGCATTATTGAGCGACACATCCACTTCATTTTTATATTGTTCCAACAAATTTTCTAGAATTTTCTGCTCGTCTCGACTCCCCCGCCAATCGCTCGGCAAGCCGTGAACGATAAACGTACCTTTACCAAAATCTTGCACATCAAAACCTAATTGATTGATTTCCAACAACATATCTTTCAGCAAAGCCGCATCAGACGGTGAAAAATTCACTGTTTTAGGAAACAATTGCGTTTGCGTCGCCGAATCTCGATGGCTCAATTGATTCAAGTAACGCTCATACAAAATTCGCTCGGTCGCCGCTTGTTGGTCTATTAGCAAAAAACCTGATTTGATATGGCTCACAATAAACGAGTGATGAATTTGATACGGCTCGCGCTGCTGCTTTGAAAAAACACCCGTTTGTCCCTCACTTTGACCATTTTCACCCAATTCAGGCGCGTTTTTAGGCGTTTCAAAACGGCTTTCGATGGTCAAAACGCTTGTATCGTTGCTCCTAAAACTACCATATTCGTTCTCATTTTGAAAACCTTTCGGAAAGTTTTGCGAACCAAAATCATTGTTGGTTGTGCCTTGAAAATACTGCGAAAAATCAAAATCAGCGGGTATGCCTTCCTCGTTATTCGCTGCGTTATTTGTTTCAAAATTAGGGTCAAAGTTAGGGTCAAAGCCCGTTTTTCCTTTGTCATCTGACTCCGTAAACGACAAACCTTCGTACAATTTTTGCCAATTTTCCAAGTTCGAGCGTTCAAGTGCCGACGGTTTTTTGAAGTTCAAATCGTTCTTTGTCTTCTCAAATTGGCCACTTTTTGACGCTGATGTCGTTCCAAAAGACGATACTACTGAGGGGGTCGTATTTTTATCAAATTCAAAATTTGTTCTATTCAAAACCGATTTTGGAATCGCATAATTGTTCATCAAACTCGGGTCGGTTTCAAAATCCAAGGTCGGCGTCACGGCATTTTGACCTAAGGCATGACGCACAGCCACTTTCAGATAATTATAAACGAGACGCTCATCGTCGAACTTGATTTCCTGCTTTGTCGGATGCACATTTATATCAATACGAGCGGGGTCAATTTCAATAAAAATAAAATACATAGGAAAGCCGTCGCGGGTAATCAAATCTTCAAAAGCAGCTTGGACGGCGTGGTTCAAATATTGACTTTTTATAAACCGATTATTGACAAAAAAGAACTGTTCGCCGCGTGTTTTCTTTGAAAATTCGGGTTTTCCGACAAAACCAGAGAGCCGAACGGCCTCCGTATCTTCACCCACTGGAACGAGTTTTTTGTTCGTATCTTTTCCAAAAACACCGACGATGCGTTGCCGCAAATTTCCTGCGGGCAGGTGAAAAACCTCTTGTCCGTTGTGGTGCAAACTGAAAAATACGGAGGGGTTTGCCAAGGCTACGCGCTCAAATTCGTCCATGATGTGCCGAAACTCGACAGTATTTGATTTCAAAAAATTGCGCCGTGCGGGAACGTTGAAAAACAGATTTTTTATCGAAAAACTCGTCCCTGCGGGTGTCTGACACGGCTCTTGCCCTTTCAATTCAAAGCCTTCAATGACGATTTTTGTTCCTAATTCATCAGGATTACGGCGTGTTTTCATTTCCACTTGAGCAATTGAGGCAATAGAAGCAAGAGCCTCTCCTCTAAAACCCATCGTTCGGATATTAAAAAGGTCGTCGGCAACGCGAATTTTAGAAGTTGCATGGCGTTCAAAACTCATACGTGCGTCGGTTTCTGACATCCCGCAACCGTCGTCAATCACTTGAATCAACGCTTTTCCCGCATCTTTCAAAATCAATTTTATAGAACTCGCCCCAGCGTCAATCGCGTTCTCTAACAATTCCTTTACAGCAGAAGCGGGTCGCTGAATGACCTCACCTGCGGCAATCTGATTGGCGATGGAATCGGGTAGCAATTGAATGATGTCTGCCATTTTAATCGGATAAATGTGTGATTTATAAGCTTTTTTATAACAACTTTTTTGGTTATAAGTATTTTAACAACAACGGCTGAACGGTTTTAGGCGTTCAGCCGTTGTTGTATTTTATTTTTAACATTAAAAATTACATCAAGCTAACACCTACTTTTTGCGTTTCCCATTGTGCAAAAAGAGGCATATCCGCCTCAATTTCTTCGGGACGATTGTATGTGTAGATATTCAAAATATACTTACTCATACTATGGGGAATAAACGCTTGAATTTTATTCCAAATGCCGACGTGGCGATCCATACGGCTCAATTTTTTCCAATTAGCACTTATGGCTAATGTGTAATATGTATTGAGTTCTGACGGCATCAAATCGGCATCTAGTGATGTCTAGTCCATCGTCTTTTAACCCTTGAATGACGGGTTCAAGTTTACTTACCAATACTTTTTTAACCATTTTAAAATACCATTTTGTGGGTCATTAATTGCTTTTAACATGTCTTCAGCATCGCTTTTCGCAAATCCTGTTTGGTAACGTAATTGTTCCGACCATCTTATTTGGTCTCTTATTACCGTCTAGTTCTTCCGAAAATCAATGTTTGTAGCATTCAAATCTTCATATTTCTTTTGCAAACCCGATAAAATCACGAGTTCTGCCAAATTATGAATTTTGAAAGAACGCACGAACTCACTTTTCAAAATATCGAAGAAGTTGTCTTTTTCCATACGGCGGCAAATTACTGCTTTTAAAGCCATTTCGAGGCAATAACCCGCCAAATAGTAACTGCCGTCGTAGTGTCCTTTCGCCCATAAAGTTTCAGCTTCTATCAGCCGAAGCAAGGCTATTCGTTTAAAATCTTGTCGTGTCATTGGCTCATAGATATTTATTCCTTAATGAATTATGTATTTTTTTTCGGAATTATCGGTTTTATGTCGCAAACCAATTTTTAAGTAAAAAATGGTGTTTTTGCGGCAAAAGATTTAGGAAATTTTGCAAATTTCCTAAATC
>JAYSRS010000018.1:0-6870 GCA_043720935.1 Saprospiraceae bacterium | reverse complement strand
ATCTATCAAAAAAAGGGTATAAATCATTTAGAAATGTATTCAAAAAAAAGGGGGAACATTCAAAAAGGCGGCTTAACAAGCCAGTTTAAAACCCGCGTTAGGTTTTTCTGAAAATATATAAAACGTACTACTGAGGGGGCGTACTACTAAAAATGGGCCACTGATTGGACTGATTTACGCTGATTTTTTGTCATTCAGAAGGAAACTAGAAAAATCAGCGTAAATCAGTCGCATCAGCCCAATCAGCCCAATCAGCCCAATCAGCCCAATCAGTGGCCCATGAATTTCTATTTTATTGGCGAAAAATCCGTTGCGACCATAAACAACGACTCCACTTTTACCGTCAACGAGCCGCCGCCTTTCACTTCGGAGGCTTTGCGAGTTGCTATCCATTCTGGGTCGGCACGGAATTTATCAAAGGCCGCTTTAGCCGCGTCTTGCGACGGGTGCGTGAGAAAATAGTACAACATTTTGTCCGAACCTTGTTCCGCATCGGTGGCAGTCCAATACATTTTATTGGTCATACCATATTCGGCAAAACGATTGACGGTAAAGCCACGAAAGCGTTCCAAAAGCGTTTCCAAATTGTTGGGCGTTGCCGTGTACACCCTAAATTCCCAAATAGGCGCGTTGAGGCTTGATTGGCGATTATTAGGTGAAAAATCGGTCGTTTTCAAGAAAATACTCTCGATTTTGTTGATAATTTTACCATTTACTTGACTTTCGTTCATCACGCGTTGCCAAGTTGTGTCCGCCATAAAAGCCTTCCAAGACACGTCTCGTGCAGCACGATTTGGATAAGACATAACGTAATACAATTTCTCTTCGGGATTGTCCAACGGCGTCCAATAACCCACGTTTGTCATGCCGTGCTTCTCAAAAAGTTTGGTCGTATGGTTGCGAAAACGCTTCATTAAATCGTTCAACTTGCCTTTTTCGCAAGTATAAATCCGCATTTCGTAACAAAGCGTATCTTCTTGCGCGTTTGACGGTGAAGCAATTGCGGTTTCTGTTGGTTTTTTACCCGATTTAGTCCACGCCCGAAGCGCGTCAAATGCCGTAGCAACTTGTTCGTTTGAAAAAACACAATGTCCTTGTCCATTGGTAAAAAACATCTTCAAATTTTGCTCTTTTTTCTTTTCATGTACCAACGCATAGAGGACGAGTTTTTTGTTCCAATTAGCAGGAATTTGAATGTCATAAGCTCCGCCGTTGAGCGTGCCTGTGTCGCGTTTAGCGGTTTGGGCGAATAGCGAAAACGATAATAAAAGGAGGAATAGCGTTGTTATTCTTTTCATTAAAACAGTTTATTTTGAGTTAAAAATCAATCAAATACTGAGGGGCCTACTTCCTGCCGCAGCAATTTCCGCTTTGGCTTTATGGGCACACTGATCAGTCGTATCCGTCCAATCAGTGTGCCCATAAAGCTAAAAGCAATCCTTTGAAATTCTATTTCCCTTGCGGGCGTTTCAGTACCAAACTATCTTCTGGATAATTGGCTTTCAAAGTATCCATTTGTGCTTTTGCCCATTGAATCAGCGTTTGACGCTGTGCGTCCGTCAAGTTTGCGTCAGCGTGGAAACCAAAATTGGTGTAAGACGGCAAAGGCATTTCCTTTTTCTCGACTTGCTCCGCAATTTCTTCAAATTTATGGTTTTGAATGGCAATCCGACGACCCGTAAAAGCCGAAAAATTGATTTCATGTTTTCCTTCGTCAATGTGATGGTCAAGCCACCACAAAACGGGTTGAACTTTGGCATACCACGGATAAGTCGTGTTGTTGCTGTGGCAATCATAACACGCTGTTTTCAGAATATTTTCGACTTTTTTTGGCACATTGTACTTAGTCCCAATGCTTTGTGTTTGGTCGTTAGAATTGTTTTCCGCAGGGCGAATAAATTGAATAAGGACGAGCAACGCCGCCAAACCGATACCGATTTTCTTTAACATTTTGTAATAATTTAAAATTGATTTTTATGAATTAAAATAACGCGCCTTTCAAGTCGCGGATTTATAAACGCCGCGACTTGAAAGGCGCGTTACGTGCTAATAAGGGCGCATAAATTTAAGGTCGTAAAGGAAAGTAAACGATTTATATAAACAATAGAACGACGTTTTTTTATTCTGACTCCCTTGTAAATTGCATCAAAATCACCCATTCTAATCAAATTTTCGATTTTTACTAAGGGGTCTCCAAAAAGGGATTACATTTGTCTATTGAAAAATAAGGAACGGCAAGGGCAACAAATAAAGTAAGTCAGCGATTTCAGTTTGTAATTGATAGGTAATCAGTCGTTTACAAATTCATCATTTATAATTCCAGCAGTTTCCGCTTTGGGATTTTATGGGCCACTGATTAAACAGATGCGACTGATTTACACTGATTTTTCTTATGATTTCCTAGAAAAAAATCAGTGCAAATCAGTCGTATCAGTCCAATCAGTGTTCCCATGATGCCAAAGCGGAAACTGCTGTTATAATTCATCACGCATCATTTCCTAAGATGAAACATAGTCGAAATTTTCCAACGAGTACGCAATATTTTCCCGATTTGATAAAGCACAACGCGGTTTATGTGGATAAAACCCAATTTATTCTGCCGCTTATCGAGAAGGAATACAACTCCAATTACTTCCTTAGCCGCCCACGCCGCTTTGGAAAATCTCTCTTTTTGAGTACCTTAGAACACGTTTTTCTAGGCGAAAAAGAACTGTTTAAAGGGTTGTATATTTATGATAAAATTGAGTGGGAAGGCTATCCTGTCATTAGGTTGTCGATAGACCGAATTGGTTTTGCCGACATCGGTTTACCTAACGCGTTGCTTAGAGCCGTTCAAAAAGTAGGGGAAATCAACGATATTACGTTAAAAGACACGTCAGCATCACTTGCTTTTTTAGAATTAATCGAAAAATTATACGAAAAACACCAAAAACAAGTCGTTATTTTGGTTGACGAATACGATAAGCCTATCCTTCAATACATCGAAAAAGACGACATGCAACAAGCCATGACGAATAGAGACATTTTGAAATCTTTTTACAGCGTTTTGAAAGATAGTGGCAAGTATTTACGCTTTGTTTTCTTGACGGGCGTCTCAAAATTCAGTAAAGTGTCCATTTTTTCTGACCTTAATTACTTTACAGATTTGACTTTAAGCGATGATTTTAACGGCATTTGTGGGTTTACGGAAGCCGAAATTCGCCAATATTGCTACGGCGGTTTGGAAGATTTAGCCGCTAAAGAAAAGATAGAGATTGAAGCCGTTGTGGACAAAATGCGCTATTGGTACAATGGTTTTTCGTGGAATGCCCGCGAATTTGTTTACAATCCTTATTCAACCATGCGTTTGATGGATAGTTTGACGTTTGCCAATTACTGGTTTGAATCGGGAACGCCGTCGTTTCTAATTAGGTTAATGAATAAAACGTATTACTATGAAATTAAAGATATAAAAGTGCAAGCAAGTATTTATGATTGGTACGATTTAGAGAACTTAAACGCCGTATCTATCATGTTGCAAACGGGGTATTTGACGTTTAAAAAGCACATTGTTGATAATTTTTACATCGTTAATTACCCGAATAAAGAGGTTGAAATGGCGTTTAGCGAAATGTTGCTTGGCGGTTATGTTCACAAACACCCGTCCTTCGTTTCCGTTACGATTTTAGACATTGAAGAAGCCTTCAAAAAACATGATTTAGAGCGCGTTATAAAAATATTGAAAGATATGTTCGGCACTTTGCCGTCGCATTTTTTTACTAAACCCAAGGAAACGATTGACGCCCAAGGCAACGTAAAAATCGCGTATAAAGCCGTTAGCGAAAGCTTTTATCACGCCATTATCTATTTGATTTTCAACATTTTAGGCGTTCGAATGAGCGTAGAAGTCACCACCCAAGAAGGCCGCATTGACGCCGTTGTGGAAACTGACAACCATATTTACATCTTTGAATTCAAGAAAGACCGCAAAGCACAATCAGCCATCAAACAAATCGTTAACAACAACTATCCGCAACGGTTCGCTTTATCAAAAAAACCGATTTTTTTGATGGGTGTTTCGTTTACTTTACAAAAAAAGGGCATTAGTGATTATGTCATTACGCCGTTTCCAATACCCGTTTAATTAATTTTTCTTCTGCAACAACTGCAACGAACTGTCATTGATTTCAAACGGCTTATTTTTTAATAACTGAATCGCCTCCGCTGCCGCGAGAATCGTCGGGCCATAACCATGTGCCGCAAACGGGCTAATCGGGCGATGAAAATAAAAAGCAGGGTCAAAGCCCATGCCCGTTCCGACGCACGTCCCTTCGACCTGTCCTTGCGCGTTTATTTTTGTCGAAACGGCATTCCATCCCAATAAAGTCATCGGTGCGTAGGCCAAGCCGTCAATCCAACCCTTGTTGATGGCACGCGCAAAAGCATACGTATATATAGCAGTCGCGGAAGTTTCCAAATACGAATCTGAACGGTCTAAAAGCTGATGCCAAAAACCTGAACCCGATTGTTGGGCCGCCAAGCCGCGCACATGACCCCTCAGTAATTCAAGAATTTCGGGGCGTTTTGAATGATTTTCAGGCAAAACGTCCAATAATTCCACCATTGTCAAAATCGCCCAACCGTTCGCCCTTGCCCAATGAAATTGCGGATGCTCCGTCATGCCTTCGACCCAACCGTGCATAAATAAGCCTTTTTCTTTATTGAATAGGCGTTTTGAGTAGGCCAAAACTTGCTTCGTTGCTTCATCAAAATATCTGGCTTCGCCCGTCAATTTGCCCATTTGTGCCAACGCAGGAATCGCCATAAATAGGTCGTCAAGCCAAATTGTGTTTGGTTGCGGACGCATACGGGCGAGTGTGCCGTCGGCGAGGCGGTGTTCTTTATTCAAAATGTAATTGATATGTACATCAATCAACGGACGCAAATCGGCTTTATTTCCTGCCCGTTTTGCCTTAATCATCGCCGCGCACATCGCCCCACAATCGTCTAATGCCTTCGGAATCAATAAGTTACGTAGCGGTGTTTTTGACCCCCAATCTTCATGTTCTGCCGAAAATTTCCGAAAATACGGCGCAGATTCTGCTAAAAATTGAAGCCTTTTATCGGCGTATTCTTTAAAACGAGCATCACCTGTTGCTTCAGTTGCCAAATACATCGCCCCGTAAGTGACGCCCCATTCGTAGCTGACAATGCGAAAATCGCCTTTTTTCAAAGCCGTATTTGTATCAATTTTCGAGAAATCGAAGAGGATTTGACCCGTTTTTGCATCCACATACTGAGGGGGTGTCACGGCATCCAAATACGCATGAATTTTGTTCAAAGTTCCAACAATTGCGGCCACATCGGGCTTGCCGTAAGGTGTCGGATAATCGGGCTTTAAGAGATGCAAAGGCGTGTTTGAGTCGGTCGCTTTTGTCTCATTGCGTTGCGCGTTTGCAAGCGTTGCAAGGGCAATAAAAATTGATAAAAAGCTGATTTTCAATATTTTACATGTCATTTTAAATAAATTTTATACTTGCAAAAACGTCTCGTGAATAGGTATCCGCGAGACGTTTTTCAAGTATTATGAACGAATAACTGATGTTACGCAGACCTAACTCCGAAGGAGTTGAATATGAATAGCCGCAGGTTGCACCTACGGAATGAATAGCCAAACGTGTTCCCAAGTCCAAAGAACTTGAATGTATTAGTCATTGCTTGATATTACCATTCAACTCCTTTAGAGTCGAGCGTTGATACGTTATATTCTGGGTGCGGCGTAGCTGCAAAATCTTGGTAATACTCGACCCAACAACGACTTTTACTATGCGGTGTAACCGCTAAACGTGCTGTTTTGCGGTTACACCGCACGATAAAAGCTAGTCTGAAGTAAGTATTACCAAGATTTTGCAGCTACGCCGCAATCAGACCTACGAATATAACTTACTAACGCTCGACTCTATCGGAGTTGGGAACACATTTTAGCGGCATCCGTAGGTTTCACCTACGGTTATTCATATTCAAGCCCTTCGGGCTTGCGTAACATCAGTAAATAAAAGGGGTGAATGATTACGTCTTTCTGAGCAAAACCGTAGCCCGACCTTAAGGTCGCGCCACAGCCTATAAATTACGAATTTTTAACCTTAATTATCTCCGCCGCAATGCTCACCGCAATTTCCTCAGGCGTCTGACTTTTAATGTCTAAACCAATCGGCGCGTGGATTTTTCCTAGAAAATCGCCACCAAAACCGTCTTTTTTTAAGTTTTCCAACATCGTTTCCACTTTTGAACGACTGCCAAGCATACCCAAATATTTCAATTTTTTAGAAAACAGACCCCTCAGTATTTGTTCATCCGAACGATAACCTACTGTCATTAAAACGACATAACTCATTAACCCTTCGGGAATTATATCTGCTATTTTAGCATAATCAACCACCGTTTTTTCATGCGCCGCGTCATTATCCAAAAATGTATTCAAATCTATTCTATCATCAAAAAGGTGAATCCTAAAATCTGTCAATAGCCGCATTTGCCGCGACAAAGCCAACGCACAATGACCGCCACCAACAATGTACAAGTGATTTTTTAGATTTAAATGCTCAACATAAACGCCTTGTTCCCAATGAGTTACGCGACTTTCTGGCTGGCAATTTAGATTGGGCAATTTTTGAAAAGTTGCCCAATCTGAAACGCTGGAAATTGTCAAATCTGAAATACCTTGAACATCTGAAACAAACGCAATTCCATCTTCCGACAAAAAAAGCACCCCCTCAGTATTTCCGATGGAATGCCTCTTATTTTGTTTATTTTGTTTATTTTGTTTATTTTGTTTATTTTGTTTATTTTGTTTATTTTGTTTATTTTGTTTATTTTGTTTATTTTGTTTAT
>JAYSRS010000017.1:0-2451 GCA_043720935.1 Saprospiraceae bacterium | reverse complement strand
TTACAAACGCAAACATAATCTTTTGCAATGATGGTGGGTCACAATACTTTGAAAATCAAAGGGTTGTGACCTTTTTAATAACTACAAATTAAATAACAAAATCACGAATTGAACTTCGTGTTACAATCACGTATGAAGAAAACCAACACTTTATCAAACGCCCTTTTCAGAACCTATCGAGTTGTCAAAAACTTGATAGGTTTTCGCCTTTTAGCCCTATTTTTCCTTGGTTCAACGACCGTTCTGAAAGCGGAAACACCGATTTTAGAACGCATGGTCTCTTTGAATTTAAACGACCGCCGACTGCCTGATGCCTTGATTGATTTGAGTAGAACCGCCAATTTTTATTTTTCCTACAATTCCAATATTCTAAATGCCGAAAAAAAAATATCTGTTTCGGCGCAAAATGAGACTGTTCGAGTTGTTTTGAGGCGGCTTTTAGGCGATGGTTTTCAGTTTAAAGAAAAAGGTAATTTTCTGATTATTCAAAAATTGAAAATGGATGAACGCTTGATTGGTGGCTATATTTCGGACAAAAAAACGGGTCAAGGCGTCGCAAATGCAACGGTTTATGATAAAAAAACCTTGAAATCAGCCACGACAAACAAATATGGCTATTACGAAATTGTCAGCCGACAACCGATTCAAGAGCTGTCCGTGGCCAAATTTGATTACACCGACGCGACGTTTCAAGTCAAAAGTCTCGCCGAAGCACCTCCTCAGTATATTGACGCTTCTTTGTTTCCTACGGCGAAAATTGAACCGCCAAAATCGGTAAAATCGGTCGTCGATATATCAATAAAACGTGATTCAAGTGATATGGACAAGGGCGATGCTGAACGCGGTTTTACTGAACAAACCTTATTGCAAAATATTGATATTCAAAGGTTTATCACCAATTATTCTAATGGTTTTCAACGGGTTGACGCGCTTAATGTAACAAACGATTTGGGGCGTCGAACGCAATGGTCAATCGCACCTTACGTTGGCAACAACGGCGGATTAAGCGGGGCAATTGTCAACGATTATTCCCTGAATTTGACGGTCGGCTATTCAAAAGGCAACCGCATTTTAGAAGTCGCGGGCATTGGCAACATCAACCGAACAAACGTGTCGGGCATTCAACTCGCGCCGATTTTCAACATTGTCGGCGGTAAAATGAGTGGTTTTCAAGCGGCGGGGATTTTTAACCGAACAGATGCTTTGACGGGGCTTCAAATAGCGGGTCTGACTAATTCTAATGACGTGATACTGAGGGGGGGCTTTCAAATGGCGGGCTTCAATAATTTTTCAAAAAATGGACGTGGTGGCTTTCAAATCAGCACAATTGTCAACAAAAACAAGCGTGGAAAAGTCGGTGGACAACTCGCAGGAATTGCAAATGTGGCCGATACAGTCGGTTTTCAGTTCGGTTTGATTAACCACGCAACACATTTGCGCGGTTTTCAAATTGGTTTAATCAACGTCAACGACACATTAAGCGGCGGCGTTTTGGGTTTGATAAATGTGATTAAAAAAGGCTACAACGCCGCCGAAATCGCCACTTTTGATGGGCATTTTACGCGTATTGCCTTCAAAACAGGGATAAAATCGTTTTATACGAATTACGTAGCGTCTATAAAAACCGACAGTCAAACGCTGAAACAACCGTTTTGGAGTTTAGGAATTGGCTTGGGTGGCGGCGTTCAGATAGCGCGTCCTTTGCGCTTGACGACCGATTTTACCATAGAAAGCATCAATAGTGGGTTTATTACTGAGGGGGTCTTTCGGAGTCGTTTGCTGCGCGTTGCCCCTGCCTTTGACATAAAAATTGGTCGTCATGTTTCCCTCGCATTAGGCGGACATTGGAGCGCGTACTCGGCGGATGCGACGCGTTTAGGCGTAGAAAAAGCGACTGATTTTCAGCAAAAAATTGTCCCTAAAAACGCTAAAATGATGGGTGATTTTCAGACTTGGTGGGGTTGGTCGGCGGGGTTACGTTTTTTTTAGAATCCAACAGGAAAACAATTTTTTCAATGTCCAAAAACACGCCGTTCAAATTTCATTTTGACAGTTGAGAAATTAATACATCAATAGGTTCTTGAATGTCTAATTTCTTGGTTAATTCATTAAATTTATGCCAATCAGTCCCTTTGAAGTTTTGCTCACGTTTGAGTTTTTCCAAAGTTATGCCCCTTCCGATGGGTCGAAAAATGCGCTTAGCCGATGCTTCTGAAATAGGTAATTCATCCAAAAAAATCAGAAATCGAACAAGTTTATCTATGTCTTTTGTTGCTTGAACACGGCTAACAAGGTGTGCTTGCAAGGTCTCAACAGTGGCAGTTTGTACTTCCATTTTCTTGTTTTTTTAAATTTTTACGGAATTATCGGCTTTATGTCGCAAAATACTGAGGGGGTGTCAGATTTAGGAAATTTGCAAAATTTCGGGAAGTTTCATTTTCCATTTAACAA
>JAYSRS010000016.1:0-6879 GCA_043720935.1 Saprospiraceae bacterium | reverse complement strand
GCAACCCGAAACTCAAAACCCGAAACTCAAAACTCAAAACCCGCATTCACCACTCGTAATTTATCATAAAATGACATTTTCTGACCTCGGTTTATCCGACGCTTTGCTCAAAATAGCGGCCAAATACGACTTTCCGACGCCCTATCCCATTCAAATTCAAGCAATTCCTGCGATTTTGGCGGGTAAAGACGTTTTGGGCATTGCCCAAACGGGGTCGGGCAAAACGGCGAGTTTTATATTGCCCATTTTGCAGCAATTTCAAAAAAAAGAAGTCGCTAAAAATCGGCACATCAAGGCATTAATCATCGTTCCGACTAGGGAATTGGCCGTGCAAGTCGGTGAAGTGGCGAAGCTGTTTAGCGAAAATTTGCCGCGTCCCGTTAAGAGTTTAGCCGTTTTCGGTGGCGTTTCGATTAATCCACAAATGATTCAGATGCAAGGTGTAGAACTGCTCATTGCGACGCCTGGCCGCTTGCTCGATTTGGCCGACAACAACGCGATGCAACTCTCCGAACTCGATATTTTGGTCTTGGATGAAGCCGATAAAATGCTAAATATGGGTTTTAAAGACGAAATGAGCCGCATTTTTGCTTTGTTGCCCAAGCGTCGCCAAAATTTATTGTTCTCCGCAACCCTCGGAAAAGACGTGGATTCGATTACCGAAATGTTGCTCCGCAATCCCGTAAAAATCGAAATTGAGCGCGATGTAGAGAATTTAGATTTAATACAACAAACAGCATATTATGTAACAGATGAGAGACGTGGGCCGTTGCTACGCTATCTGATTAAAACCAATGAATTAAAGCAAGTTTTAATATTCACATCGTCCGTTCAAAAAGCCGATAGCGTTGTCAAAAAACTCAAACAAAATGGCATCACGGCCTTGGCTTTGCACGGTCAAAAAAGTCAAGGAGCTAGAACAGAAGCGTTGCGCTACTTCAAATCGGGCGAAATAAACGTCCTTGTGGCTACTGATTTAGCGTCGCGGGGCATTGATATTCCGTCGTTACCCGTCGTCATTAACTACGAATTACCGCGCTCACCTAAGGATTTTATCCACCGCATCGGTCGCACAGGCCGTGCAGGGGCAACGGGCGAAGCGATTTCTTTCGTCACTTTGGAAGAGGAACACCATTTTAAGGTGATTCAGAAAAAAATAGGCCGACGCGTGGAAATGCTCGAATCAGATGACTTTAATTTGCATGGATTTTGAAAAAATAGGCCCCGCAGTATTTTTCTAGTTTTGAGGCCATAAGGTGTTTTTTTGTCCTAACGGGTGTTGTCATTCAGAAGGAAACTAGACGATAAAGTTTCCTGCTGAATGACAAAACCCGTTAGAACAAAATTAGACGACAGAAATTCCTTCTGAATGACAAAAAATCATAAACAATTAATTATCAACAATTTACAAACAATGAAAAAAGTTCTTTTTATTGACCGCGACGGCACATTGATTCTTGAGCCGCCCGTCACGTTTCAAATTGACTCACTTGAAAAACTTGAATTCTATCCTTTCGTTTTCAAATATTTAGGTAAAATTGCAACAGAATTAGACTACGAATTGGTCATTGTGTCCAATCAAGACGGGCTTGGAACGCCGTCTAATTCGATGGAAAACTTCTTGCCGCCGCATCAAAAAATGTTGAAAGCCTTTGAAAATGAGGGCATTCATTTCGCCGACGTTTTCCTCGACCCAACGTTTGAACATGAAAACGCGCCGACTCGTAAACCGCGCACGGGAATGTTGACCAAATATTTCGATGTCGGAGATGGGATTTCGGATTTCGGTAGTGCAGGCCGAAATCTGACAGCCCAAACCCGAAATACTGAGGGGGCCTATGACTTGAAAAATTCATTCGTTATTGGCGACCGCGTGACGGATGTGCAATTGGCTAAAAACTTGGGTTGCCGTGGCATTTATTTGAGTGATAATGATTTGGAAATCAAAGCGTTAGACTTACAAAATGATTGCGCTTTGACAACGACAAGTTGGAAAGATATTTATGAATTTCTGAAACTAGCCGACCGTTCTGCTGCCGTTCGACGGACGACTAAGGAAACAGATATTACGATTTCGCTCAATTTGGATGGCACTGGACAAGGCAAAATGGAAACGGGTTTGGGCTTTTTTGACCATATGCTCGATCAATTGGCGCGGCATTCGGGGTCAGATTTGTCGGTAAAAGTTGTCGGCGATTTGCACATTGATGAGCATCACACGATTGAAGACACGGCTTTAGCGTTGGGCGAGGCGTATTATCAGGCTTTGGGGTCGAAATTGGGCATCGAACGCTACGGCTTTTGCTTACCGATGGACGATTGTTTGGCACAAGTAGCCTTAGATTTTGGTGGTCGGGCTTGGTTGGTGTGGGAGGCCGATTTCCGAAGAGAAAAAATTGGCGATGTGCCGACCGAAATGTTTTACCACTTCTTTAAGTCATTTAGCGACGCTGCAAGGTGTAATCTGAATGTTAAGGTAGAAGGAACGAACGAGCATCATAAAATTGAAGCCATTTTCAAGGCATTTGCGAAAGCGATAAAAATGGCGATTCGACGTGATGCGAATAATATGCAATTGCCTTCGACAAAAGGGGTTTTGTAATCATTCACTATTTTTTAGGGGTGCTTTTCCTTACTTTCTTAGGTTTTCTCAACTCAGGCACCCATAAATCGTAGAAAAGATGAAACGATAAAAAATAGGAACGGGCAAGATAATAATCTTTCTGATTCGGTAGGACGCGAGGCGTTTGGGTAAAAGCGCGCTCAAAAAAAGGCGTCATTGAATAGGTATGGCGTATCGCAATGCCGATTTTTGGCGTAAAACGATAAGCAAAGCCAAGCAAGAGGCTGATGTCCACATTTTTGATGTTTTCTTGCAGAAAATCCTTGGTTCTAAAAGTGTCGAGCTTGGTAAATTTCGAAATTTCGTTGCTTGAACTCAACAAACGCCCGTAGGAAACGCCAATTTGTACCGTTTTTTTATTGTAACCTCCCTCTGTTTGGTCAAAATGAAGGTTTGCCGTGAGGGCAGCTTCGGCATAGTGCATCGTCATATAAAAGTTCGGATTGCGGCTTGATATGTCTCCTGCACTTGGTTCTGCACCTTTGCCATTGTACATGAGCTCGGTACCAATATCAAATTTTCGGTTTATAATCATAGCCGCACGAATGCCGCCGCCAAAGATTTTTTTGCGGTAGCCCTGTTGGTAATCGCCGTCAATTTGAGCGAAATTGACACCCGCAAACAAGCCACCTGTAAAGCGTTGTTGTGCTGAAAGGATTGTGGCAAACAGACAAAAGCAGAAAAATAAGGCAATGTTTTTCATGGACAAATAGATTTTTAATGAAGCCGAAAGTTAGGCTTTACACCAATAAAAAAAGGGCATTCCGACATTTTTTATCCCTAAAAATGCCGAAATGCCTTTTTTTTTGCCCAAAAATGTCGTATATTCCAAATTTCAAACTTCAAAGCCTAGCGAAGAATCTCAAAAACAATAGATTGATTGTCTCTCTGTTGCTCTTAAAATCTGAAATGTGGAATCTAAAATCTAATTACACTGCTGTCAACCGATATACGTAGTTCTCCATAATCGGATTAATCAGCAATTTTTGACACGCCGTTTCGACCGTCTCACGCGCCGCCGCTTCTGAATCAGCCGCCACAACTAGGCGAATGTGCTTGCCGATGCGCACATCTTCTATACCCGTCAAATGCAAGTTTTTCATATTATTAGCCACCGTTTTGCCTTGCGGGTCGAGCAATTCTTTATGTGGCATCACGTCAATTTCAGCAATGAATGTCATCGTAATTATTTTTATTTTTTAATGAATGATAAGAGCGATTTCAAATTTCAGATTTCAAATTTCAACGTGTAAAGAATTGATTATCAACAATTTGAAAATAAATTTTTGTTTTATAGGTAATTTCTAATGAATTAAAAATTGATTTAATGGCGCAAAACAAGGCGTTTTAAACGATTTTAGGGCTACGTTTTGGAAAAATTATTAAAAAACGTCAAAATACTGAGGGGTGTTTAGCGGTTCAATCAAAGAAAGAACTACATTTTATTAGGCGTAATGGCCTGTGGCACAATATTTTTGACGGGTTTTATACTTTTCAGATATGCAAAAATGGCTTTGACATCGGCGTCCGCCATTGTTGTATAATTGACCCACGGCATCGGCGGCAAAAGCATTCGGCTACCGTCCAAACCTTTAAATTTGCCTTGTGTCAAGGCTTTTTTAAATTGTTCTTCCGTCCAAACGCCGATGCCTGTGTCGTCGGGCGTCAAATTGCCCGCGAAGGAAACGCCCCACGGGCCGGCGGCGGCAGTTAAATCGGGATAGAACATCGAAAAGCCCGATTTAAGCATTTTACTGTCAAACTTCACGATAGGGCGGTCGGCGGGATAGCCAGACAGCAGCAATTCGGGGATGACTTCTGGGCCTTGCGCACCCATTTTTTTAGGCGAATGGCAGTCGTTGCAACCCGTGATTTTCACCAAATATTCACCGCGTTTCACGATGTCTTCGGCAGATGGCGCAACGGCTTTGTTGTTGTCGGCGACAGGCGTTTTCGATGAATTATCAGCGCAAGAAATGAGGCTAACAATGAGGCTAAACAGAGCCAAAATAAGGCTTGAAAAATTGTTTTTCTTCATTTTTGTTTTCTTTAAAATTGTTAAAAAAATAGATAAAGTTAATTAAAAAATCAAGGTGTGATTGATTGAAAATAAAAGAATTGCAAAAGATAGACCCCTCAGTATTTTGCGCATTTCTTTTAATTTTGTATGTAAAGGAAGGCATAATTGTCAACGATTTGGTATTTGTATCAGCTTCATTGGAGTTGTAAATATAAGCGTATTTGATGCTCAAAAGTCAATAAAATCGCGCAATAAAAAACATAATTTATGTGAATAGGCAGTTTAAGTAAGCGGACGACCCGTTTGATTGCGCTAACATTTGCGAAATCTCAAATATTTCGTAAATACCTTAATTGGAAAATATCACAATTAAAATTGCTGAATTTTCTAAATATGAATAACCAACAATTTACCTCATTTATCTACGAAACCACCACTTTTAGCATAAAAAAAGCAGTTTTTGGCTTAATTTTTATCATTTTAGAGTGCCATCAAATATAGTTTTTTATCTTTGCACCGCTTTTTTCAACCCCCTCAGTAAAAAAGCCTTAAAAGTCAAAAATTTAGCATTTTATAGCGCAAACACCTTGTTTTTGCTCAAAAATGCGGGTTTTGAAAAAACAAATTTAAAATACTTTCATAAAAAATCATTGTTAAAAATGACAGGCTCTACCGTAACGATTAAAAACGGGAAACTTAAAGTTCCCAACGACCCGATTATCCCATTCATCGAAGGCGATGGCACAGGCCGTGATATTTGGAAAGCAAGCGTCCGCGTTTTCGACGCTGCTGTCGAAAAAGCCTATAAAGGCAAAAAGCAAATTGTGTGGAAAGAAGTGTTGGCGGGCCAAAAAGCCTTCGACCAAACGGGCAATTGGTTGCCAGATGAAACTTTGGACGTTATCCGCGAGCAACTTATTGCCATCAAAGGGCCACTCACGACGCCCGTCGGCGGTGGTATGCGTTCACTCAACGTGGCGTTGCGCCAAATCCTAGACTTATACGTGTGCTTGCGTCCTGTTCGCTATTTTGCGGGTGTTCCTTCGCCCGTCAAGCACCCTGAACTCGTTGACATGGTAATTTTCCGCGAAAACACGGAAGATATTTACGCAGGTATCGAAATGGTTGGTGGCTCTGATGAATCAGCAAAAGTATTGGCATTTTTGAAGAAAAATTTCCCAAAAGACTTTGAAAAAATCCGTTTCGGTACGAAAGATAAGGTAAAAGAATACAACAAAGCGGCGAAATTGCGCGGTGCTGAAAACGACGTTGTGGTTGGTATCGGCATCAAACCCGTCTCAAAATTGGGTACAGAACGCCTCGTTCGCTCGGCGATTGAATACGCAATCATCAACAAACGTAAATCCGTGACGATTGTCCACAAGGGCAATATCATGAAATTTACTGAGGGGGGCTTCCGCGATTGGGCCTACAATTTAGCCGATACAGAATTCACTGACAAAGTATTTACATGGAATACTTACGACAAAATCAAAGCCGCAAGCGGTGCAACAGTTGCTGATACCGCTCAAAAAGAAGCTTTGGCAGCAGGTAAAATCTTGATTAAAGATGCGATTGCAGACATCGCTTTGCAACAAGTTTTGACGCGCCCAACTGATTTTGACGTAATTGCCACCTTGAATTTGAATGGTGACTACATTTCTGATGCCCTCGCAGCACAAGTCGGTGGCATCGGCATTGCTCCAGGTGCTAACGTGAACTACATCACAGGCCATGCGATTTTTGAAGCCACGCACGGTACTGCACCAAAATATGCAGACTTGGATATGGTCAATCCGTCCTCTGTTTTATTGTCAGGTGTAATGATGTTTGAATACATGGGTTGGGATGCGGTTGCTAAATTGATTACGAAAGGTATCGAAAAGGCCATCAAAACCAAGCGCGTCACTTACGATTTTGAACGTCTGATGGAAGGCGCAACAAAATTGAAATGCTCGGAATTTGCAGACGAAGTCATCAAAAATATGTAATTTTTGCTTGATTTGTGAATAAAAAAAAGGCTTTGACGGTAACGTCGAAGCCTTTTTTCATTTTTACCTCACACAGAGAACACGGCGTTTTTTTATGAATACCCCCTCAGTAGTGCGTTTTATATATTTTCAGAATTAAAATTTTAGGTTCTCTGAATATTTTTGTGGAAACCTTAGAAAATGCTTTAAAATCAATGCTTAAAATATTGATTTACAAACATTTAGGAAATTTTTAAAATTTCCTA
>JAYSRS010000015.1:0-21005 GCA_043720935.1 Saprospiraceae bacterium | reverse complement strand
GAAAAAGAAAATCTATCAAAAAAAGGGTATAAATCATTTAGAAATGTATTCAAAAAAAAGGGGGAACATTCAAAAAGGCGGCTTAACAAGCCAGTTTTGAACCTCAACAAGGGTGTAATAAAATAACAGACTATGGTTTTTAACAGCATTGTTTTTGGCATTTTCATCGCCGTTTTTATGCCGACTTATTTCTTTCTGAAAGGTCGCACCCGAATGTTTTTTTGCCTCGCTGCCAGCTACCTTTTTTATGGTTGGTGGGATTGGCGTTTCCTCGGCATCGTCGCTTTTACGACCGTTTTGGACTTTTCGCTCGGCATTTGGATTGAAGATGCACCGACGGAAGAAAAGAGAAAACGGATGGTTTTTATATCCGTTTTGACCAATTTAGGCTTTTTAGGCACGTTCAAATACTTCAATTTTTTCGCTGATTCCTTCGTAAAAGTCTTGCATTCAGTCGGTTTTAAGTCAAATTGGGAGACTTTGCACATCCTCTTACCAATAGGTATTTCTTTTTATACGTTCCAAAGTATGAGTTATACGATTGATGTGTTTAGGAAGGAAATCAAGGCCGAACGCGATTTTTTTCGCTACGCCACTTTCGTCTCATTTTTCCCACAATTGGTTGCAGGGCCGATTGTCCGTGCGCGTCAGTTTTTGCCACAATTTCAAGGCGGCGACCGTGTGTTTACGTGGGAACGCTTCATTGAAGGCTTGGCGCAAATCCTTTGGGGCTTTTTCAAAAAAGTGGCGATTGCCGACTCAATTGCGCCGTTTGTTGACCAAATTTTCGCATTTCCCGACAATTTCAGTGCATTATCCTGCTTAATCGGCGTTATTTTATACTCTTTTCAGATTTATTGCGATTTTTCGGGTTACTCCAATATTGCTTGCGGCTTAGCCCAAATGATGGGTTTTGACTTCCCGTGGAACTTCCGAACGCCCTATTTTTCAAAGAATTTTTCAGAATTTTGGACACGTTGGCATATCTCGCTGTCCTCTTGGTTGCGCGATTATTTGTATATTTCCCTTGGCGGCAATCGCGGCGGCACGCTTATGACGTATCGCAACAATATGCTCACAATGCTCATCGGCGGTCTGTGGCACGGCGCAAATTGGACTTTCGTTTTTTGGGGATTTTTGCACGGCAGCTACTTGATTTTGCAACGCGTTTTGGGCAAATCTTTTGGCAAATTTGAAGAAGCTTTGCACCTACCAAAATGGTTTCAAAATGCGCTCGATTTAGCGATTGTTTACTTTTTAACGTGTTTTGCATGGATATTTTTCCGCGCCAAAGACTTTACAACCGCTTGGCAAGTCATTCGGAAAATAGCGCGTGCAGAAGGCATGAGCTGGCACACGGTCGTTGATAAATTCGTTGTTGTTAAAGCGTTAGGCTTAATTGCGATTTTACTTTTTGCTGAAATTGTTCACAATAATGTACATAATTTGCAACAATTAGCCCTTGAAAATGAGGTGTTTAGAGTAGCTGCCTTTGCAACGTTGATGATTTTAGTCGCCTTTTTCGGAACATTCAGTGCCAATGCGTTTATTTATTTCCAATTTTAGACCCCCTCAGTATAAAGGTGTTTCATCCACATATTTCAGATATTTCACCTGTTTCAACAACCAATTTGTTATTTCATCCAACGCGACGGGCGCAAAAGTCTGCTCAATTTTGGCGTATTCATTAGGCGAACCCGTTGTACATTCTTGAAATAAATGGTTTAAATTTGGAAAAGATTTTGTTGTAACCTTCTTGTTTTTTCCTTTTTCAAGGTTCATTTTGATAGCATCCAAATTGATTTTAGCGGGAACTTGCAAGTCTTTTTCGCCATTTATAGCCAAAACGGGGCATTTTACCGAAGTCAAAGCCGTCGCAGGGTCGTATTTTATGAAAAAACGCATCCACGGACTTGTCAATGTCATTACTTGCGTTTGAATAAACCGTTCTTCCGACATGCCTTCGGGTTTTACTGAGCGGTACTCTTTTAGCTTTTGTTGAAAATACAATTCCAATTCGCTTTTCAACACTTTGGTATCCGCCAATTTTATTACCCTATCAAACGCGCCTTTGTTGATTGTCTGATTGATTTTAAGCTTTTCCGCCGTTTCTCCACCCGCTTTTCCAATCAATTCGCCTTGCAATAACAGTAATTCATCGCCTTTTATGCCCGTTCCTGCAAGCAGAACGATGAAGGCCACATCTTTTGATTGAGCCGCTACCATCGGCGCAATGACACCGCCTTCACTGTGACCCATCAGACCTACTTTATTGATAATCAAGTCTTTACGCATTAACAAATAATTGACTGCCGCTTCTACGTCCGTTGCAAAATCCGCACTCGTGGCTTCTTTAAAATCGCCTTTTGATGCGCCCACACCTCGGTCATTGAACCGCAAAACGCCTATCCCGTTTTTCGTCAGATGGTCAGCCAAAACGAGGAAAGGTTTGTGGCCTAACAATTCTTCATCCCGATTTTGAGGGCCGAACCTTGCACATCGAGGAGGCCGTTCCACGTGCCTACGATGTCTTGTGCGTTGGTTGTGGCAACTGTGAGAGCGGTCAAAATGCAGAAAATTACCTTTTTCATGATGTCTTATTTTAAAAAAATGATTGAATTAAAAGTGAACAATAGGTGTAAAATGGATTGAAAATGCTCAAAATACTGAGGGGTCTATTTTTCCAACAGTTTCATTGCCGCTTCGGGGTTTTCGACCTCGATAACCAACTGGTCATAGTTTGTGTTTTGCAACTCAACGATGATGCAATTTTTCTTTCTGAAAACATCCCAAAATGACGTTTTACCTTTTTTACGATACGTACCAGCCTTGAAAATGAATGGAATAGACGTACCTAAAAGTCGTAATCCGCCCCAACTGCTGAGAACGGCGGGGTCTTGGCGAACACTCACGATATTATCCATTGAGAGCGTGATATGGTTCGTAAAAGCCCATAATTTGTGAAATCCTTGGACTTCAAATCTGACGGTGTTGTCGTTTTTATTAATCGTTACCATGAGAGTTGATGATGATTTATGAATGATAAATTATGAATATGTGTGAATGAAAAAAGCGGTCTTAACTGGGCAAGTTTGAACCGATTAATCAATTTTTTGAGGCGACAAAGGTGCTATCTTTTCAATAAATTAAAAAATTTAAGTGATAAAACGCGCAACAGCAGGGCAAACGTGATTTGTAAGCCATACATCTAAGGCTACGGAAATTTTGCTAAATAATTTAGGCCACGTACTTACGTCAATTAATGCTTCGATGGAATTTAGAAGCAACTTTTGAGATAAAAAAGCGTTTTTGGAACAATATATAACGCGTGTATGCCAACAATTAGAAAACACGGAACTACTTTTGATTTCAAGTATCAAACTTTGAAAAAATGACGATGAAAAAGCTATTTTTTGCGCTTATGTTAGCCGCAACGCCTTTTATACTGAGGGGCCAAGTCAATCCGCAATTGGCTGAACAATATTTCCAAAATGGTGAATATGAAAAAGCCGTTTCGCTCTACGAAAAACTGAATCAGCAAAATTCGGGCGATTATTATTTTGAACGCTACGTGGCGTGTCTCATGGAGCTGACGCGGTTCGACGAGGCCGAAAAAACGGTGGCCAAGCAAATCAAAAAAGAGCCGCAACGCCCGACTTTGTACGTGACGCTTGGCAAGGTCTATGAGCGACAAACCAAGCAAGACGCTGCCGACGAACAGTATAAAAAAGCGATTGATAAACTCCCCGCCGACCGCTATCCGATTGATAATTTGGCGACAATTTTCAATCAAATGAACCGCTATGACCTCGCACTTGCAACGTATGAGCGCGGTGGACAATTGTTGAAAAATATCAATGTTTTTGCTTTCAACCTAGGCGATTTGTACCGTCGAAAAGATGATGTACCCAAAATGATTAATGCGTATTTGAATGCTGTTCAAGACAATGAAGCATATTTATCGTCCGTTCAAGGGGCATTGATGCGCTTCGCAACGACACCGAAAGAGCAAGCTGAATTGCAAACACAGTTGTACTCACGGATTCAAGACGCGCCAAAAGCAAAGGTTTTTCCTGAACTTTTAGCGTGGCTATTTTTGCAAAAAAAGGATTATAAAAACGCATTTCGGCAACTCAAATCGGTGGATAGATTGAATGATGAAGATGGGCATCGGGTATTTGAATTGGCCACAATTGCCGAAATTGACCGCGATTTTGACGCCGCAATTGATGGGTATAAATACATTTTGGAAGAAAAAGGCCGCTTGTCAAACCTATTTGTAGAAGCTCAAAAAAATCTGTTGGGTTGTAAAAGAAAGAAATTGACCGAAGGTTTTACGTTTACAAAAGAAGAATTGCAGCAAATCGAACGGGAGTATGAGCAGTTTTTGGACGAAATTGGCCGCAACAAACGCACCGCACCGATTATTGCAGAATTGGCCGATTTGGAAGCCTTTTACTTGAAAAACTTAGAAAAAGCGAGTGCTTTGCTTGAAGAATTGATTGATTTTCCGATGGTGGACAAAGAAACGCAATCAAAAGCGAAGTTGAGTTTAGGCGATTTTTATTTGATAAAAGGCGAACGTTGGGACGCGACTTTGTTGTATTCGCAGGTGGATAAACTCTACAAAGACGATGCTTTGGGCCACGAAGCACGCTTCAAAAACGCTAAATTGTCTTACTTTTTTGGCGATTTTGATTGGGCTAAAACGCAATTTGATGTGCTGAAATCTTCGACGTCAAAACTCATTTCAAACGATGCGATTGATATGTCGGTTTTTGTTATTGCAAACACGCAAGATTCTATTACTGAGCCGTTAGAAATTTACGCTGCCGCCGAATTATTGGTATTCCAAAACCGTTTTGACGAAGCTTTTATTAAGTTAGACTCTTTAAAAGCGGCCTTTCCCGAACATTCTTTGGACGACGATGTCTATTACTTGAAAGCGCAGATTTATAAAAAACAACGCGATTATTCAAAAGCAATTGCCGCTTTTGAAGTGATTTTAGAGAAATACAAAGAGGAAATTCGTGCCGATAATGCCTTGTTTGAAATGGCAGAAATCTACGAAATACGGCTTGGCGATAAAGAAAAAGCGAAAGGTTTGTATGAGAAATTATTTACAGATTTTACGGATTCAAGTTTAGGCGTTGAAGCCCGAAAAAGATTCAGAATACTGAGGGGGGATAAAGTTGGGCGAGAACAATGAAACGATGTCGGATTTACATTAGTCAACGAAATAAAAATTGGTCGTTATTTTGGTTGTCGTTATTTTAACGCAACAGCCCGAATTTGCACATTGGCAAATTCGGGCTGTTGCGTTTTAGAAGGGAACACTACGTAAATTAAGCCGCTTGTTTAAGCGGCTTTTGCAGAATGGACTTAGCTTTGTTCAGACCTGCACTGATTGACAAACGCTCTTTGTCAGATAAATCAGTGTTTTCGATGTACGTGCGGATAGCGCGTAGGTTGTCGAAAATGAACGAATCCAAATCAGCCGACGAAAGATTGAGCATATACTCTTTCATCATTTTCTTCTTTACAATTTTAGAGGTTTGGACGTTATAAACATCCCAAAAAAGGTCGTGATTCATTATTTCAAATTTAAGAATTTAGAAAGAGAATTTATCTCATCAAGAATTTCATCTACTCGTTTTCTAAGGCCACTAACGCCTTCGATTTCGAGAAATTGTTGCTCATATTCGCGGATCAATTCTAGTTGGTCGTACAAGCTTTTTAACCTGTTTCGAGCTTCTCTTTTTGTCATAGCGGTTTTGCTTTTAAAGTTATTCTCCTTTTGATTCACAAAGCTAAATCAAAAAATTGAGAACAAAAAATAAAATCCCATTTTCAAAAGCATTTATATTTTACACATAAAACAAATAAAATTATCAAAAAACACTATTTTCTCAACTTTATACTGAGGGGTCGATTTTTGCGTTAGTCAACAAAATAAAAATGGATTTTCCTTGTGTTGTGATAAAAAACGGACACATAACCCTTTAATTTGCTTAAAAAATTGCTTAAAATTAATTCGATATGAAAAAAACGTTCTTCCTTTTCCTTTTTTCAACGCTCACGTTGAGCGTTTTTGGGCAAAAAACATTGCCTGATTTGAGCATCAAAAACCTTGATGGCAAGTCCGTCAACGTTCGTTCATTGGCACAATCGGGCAAGGTAACGCTCATCAATTTTTGGGCAACATGGTGCGCCCCTTGCCAAAAAGAACTCAACAATCTGTCAAAAACCTACGAGACTTGGCAAAAAGATTATAATTTTGAACTCGTCGCCGTCACGATTGACAACATTCAAGGACTGCCAAAAGTAAAGCCTTTAGTGGCTCAAAAACGCTGGAAATATTCGGTCGTTAGCGACGTAAATAGTCAGTTTTTGCAGCAATTAGGTGGTCAAAACGTCCCTTTTTCGGTACTTTTAGATAAAAAAGGTAATATTGTTTACACGCACAACGGCTACAAAGAAGGCGACGAAATTGAGCTGCAAAAACAAGTCGCTGAACTTGCTGCAAAACAATAATAAAAATTTATTTTAATTTTATTTTCAAAAACATTAGGTTACTCGAATTACGCGCTTACCTTTGCGGCACGAAATCGCAGCGTGGAGCAGTTGGTAGCTCGTTGGGCTCAAGTTTTTATTTGTTGTAAGATAAAATCCATAAAGATGGATACTAAATTGAAAGGCGATATAGCAGAACAAGCAGTTGTTCTCTACGCTTTAAAACAAGGTTGGGGTGTTTTAAAACCTGTCGGTGATAGATTACCTTATGACCTTGCACTTGATATTTTAGGTTCTATTTTGACAATACAAGTTAAAAGTGCTTGGTTTGATACCAAACGCCAAAATTATGTTGTTGATAGCCGAAGAACAAAGACAAACAGAAGAGTAATGATTCGTGAAAATTATAAAGTTGAAGATTTTGACTTTGCAGTAATTTTCATCGAAGAACTTGATGTTTTCTATGTTATGCCAAGTGATGTATTCATAAGCTACGGTAGCGAAATACACTTAGTCGAAGCCGTAAAGCGTCAGAGAAAACCCAAAAGTGGGGATTATCGAAATGCTTGGAATTTAATTTTGCAAAGGGCTGCCTCGAAAGGAATTTCGAGGTGACAATCTGTCAAATTCGGGGAAGCCTGTAAGGTGGTAATCCCGAGCCAAGCCTTGAAAATATTTCAAGGAAGGTGTAGAGACTTAATGGCAGACATCCGACAGTCGAGAAATCGAAAAGGATGAAGAGAAAGTCCAGACTACAAATTCCGAAACGGTCGGAAGCAGTGAAAACTGTAGTAGTAAGCATAACCCAAAGGTCATAGGTTCGAGTCCTGTCGCTGCCACTTATTAGAAACATAAAGCCTTGATAATCAATTGATTATCAAGGCTTTTGTCTTTTAGGTGTCGTTTTGGGTGTCGTTTTAAATGTATTTCGACTAAAAAAAGCCGTTCCACGTCTAAAAAACAGAAACGGCTTTTATGAATCCTAAATTGCAAAGCATTTCGCCTCTAAATCGCTTGACATTTCTTCATCTTCGCCAATATCGGGAAATTCCAAAAAACCAATACCTTTATCATACCCATCTAATCCGACATTAAAATTAGGTACTGTATTACCCGCGTCGCTTTCACGCTTATACTGAATAGCCGCTAAAACTTTATCAGTTGCACTATAAAAATGAGCATTTACGGGGTTTTGTACGTCGGCGGTGGTTTCAGAGGGTTGCGAAATTTTGATAGCATAATCAACAATAGCCTTCGCCACATTCTTTTTAGAGAATTTTTCGGTTGACTTAAAATTAAAGTTTCCGTTAACTTCATAGCAATAAATTTCACCCGTTTGAATGTCAACCGCCAAATCAACGCCAGCACACGCCAATCCTACGGCGTTAGCCGCTTTAATCGCAATATCGGACATTTCTTTGCTCAATTCGACGCCTTCACAATCTTCTTTCAAACTTGCATTTGTGCGAAAATCGTCACCTACACTATTACGTTTAATAGCTGCCACAACCTTTCCATCAACTACAACGGCACGAAAATCGTGTTTTTTCATGTCTTTTTTTGCCGTCTCAATGAATTGTTGTAAGAGTAGGCTATGACCTTGCGACGCAAAAGCATCTAAGCCCGTGGACGCGCTCAATGCCTCCGTTAAGATAAAAACGCCGATTCCTTGACTACCAAAAATCAATTTGGCGACAACGGGAAAACCGCCTAACACATTGACAAAGAATTTAAGATTTGACGGCCTTTTGACGGCTACCGTTTTAGGTGTTTTAACGCCTTTCCTACTAAGCATTTGAACGGTTCTAATTTTATCCTGAGCATCTAGCAAAGCCGTTGCGCTTGCCGTTGTTGGTATGCCCAAATTTTGATTAAGATGTTCAACGGATTTTGCAAAAAATTGCAAATCCTTTCCGATTCTTGGCACAATTGCAGAAATAGCCTTTTTTCTAATCTGCTTAGGTTCGTCTTTATCATTTGCCACATACATTTTATCATTGTGGTTATTATCTACAAAAGGCAATAATTTGACGGGATTAATAATTTCGGCGACGTGTCCCGCCCTTTGGAACTCATTTAAGATACGGCGGTTTGCATAATTGCGACTACCTAAAATCAAAAATTTACGGTTACTCATTTTAAATAATTTTTTAATAGTTTAACAATACGGATTCAATACAACAAATGTAAAATATAGGTTATTGGTTAGAAAGGACGGGCGAAAAAATAAAGCATTTTTAAAAAAATAAAAGAGCGTGTAAATAAATTGTTGTATTAAGATTTTTATTATTATCATTAAAAAATCAAGAAAGTATTGATTATCAATTAGTTAGGTGTCAATTTTGCTTTTTTTTGTATCATAACTTCATAGAATACTAAGCCGCGCCCTGTCCATCCGAACAATTGTTCAACTAAAATGATGGGTATATGCAGAGAAAAACGCGTAAAAAAGCCGTTCAACTTCTTAAAGTCGAACGGCTTTTTTACGCGTTTTTAATTTTTAATTCCTTCCCGTCTTGTTTTTGTGTACCGCTTTTCCGTTCTTTTTTTGCCAAAATTCTACCCTACAATCGTCGCAACAATAGACGTGTTTTTTATGATTTTTGACAAACGATTTTAAACAGTTTGGGCATTGTCCTATCGTTTCCGTACCCCCTACGATTTTCGTAGTATCGTTATTTTGAACGCCGTTTGTATCGTTAGGAGTCCCCCCTACGATTTTCGTAGTATCGTTATTTCCACCAAAAAAGCCTATTTTTCTTTGTGGCTTTTCGGGTTCGTTGTCCGATGTTTCGGCAGCTATTTTGTGGACTTTCAAAGGCAATTTTATAACCTTCGTTTGTTTGCCCGTTGTCTCAATTTTAACCGTGTCCGTTAGAATGTCGGCTTTAAAATCGTACAAAGCGGACATACTGAGGGGTAAAGGTTGCGGCGGTGTTTTGTCTGCCCAATTTTGGATTTTAGTCCTAAAAAACACGTCTAACTTTTCCTTTACCGTCTCTATAAATTCGGCAAATACTGAGGGGTTAAAATGTCGTTGTGACGGTAACGGCTTTATCTCAATCTTTGCCCCTTTGTGGTAAATTTCATTCATCGTAAACACCGATAAAAAGAACACGTAACACATCAAAGTAAAGTAACCAATGTAACCCTTGTAACGGTTTTTCTTAGTTGTTACTTCATTTTTTGCCGTTGTGTTATCGCTTGCAATAGTGGCCGCGTCGCCGTCGTTTCGGGTTGCCGCCCTATCCATCGCCTTTTTACGGTCGCTTGCTTTTGCTTCTATTTCAGTCGCTTTATCCGCTTGCAATTTTGCCAACTTGGTAGATAATTCGGCACGTAATGAAGTGGCTTTTTTGCCTTTGGCGTTCCGTTCGACGGCGTTAATAACGCTCATTTTTTCGCTTTCGGTCGCCTCTAACTTGCCTTTGTACTTCGTTTCAATCGTTGCGCTATCCGATGTGAACAACCGTTGCGCCGTCAAAAAATCGGCGTTTTTGATAGAATCGCTTGCCGTTGTGGTTTTTTCAATTGGCTTTGATACGGCAAAATCCGCTATATCTTTTGAGCCTTGCCAACTTAAAGTAATTGACGCGGCTAACATCGCGCCCGTTAGGATAAAAACGCCTATTGAAAACCACAAATCTAAGCCTTTGAAACGCTTAAATAATACGGCTCGGATTGAATAGGGATAGACTTCTTTAAGTCCAATTTGCAGCAACGCGGCGCAAATAATCGCCCCAAACATCGCGCAAAAGCCCACATACTGAGGGGGTAAAATGTCGCCTAACGACGGGGCAATTAAGCCGTATAAAATACCAATTTCACACACGCCCGTAATAAATTGGGCAATAGTGGCAACGCCTTTAAGCCGTGTAATTAAAGCGGCGTAACGTTCAAAAAAATCCGCGTTTTGCGGTAAATTTGTTTGCAATTTCATAATATTGCGCGTTTTTAATAGGCTTTCGCCTGTTTGACAAATACGCGGTACATCTTACACTTTCGACGGTCGTAGATGTGCCGCTTTTTTTTTGTTAAATTAGATTCTAAAACTAATGTCTAGTTTGTACTCCGTTACTTTGTGGTAAGAACTTTTAAGGATTTTTTGAGCCTTTTTAATACCCCCTTTACAGTCAATGCAAAGCGTTTTAGGGTACTTGTTTTCTAAAATACAGTTAAAATAGTACCGTGTTGTTGCCCCGTCTTCGTGGTAAATCTTCATTGATTATCAATTTTAAAATGTTAAAAAATCTGTTTTTTACTGAGGGAGTATATCATTTCTAAAATGGTGGCTTAACGGGGTTCACAAATTTTGTGAACTACATTTGTCCACCAATTTAAAATTTAGGTACTTTATAAAATCTTCGTGAACGCCGAAACCGTATGCAATTTTTAACGCCTTTTCGATGGAAATTGACCGTTTGCCGTTCCTATATTCGCTCAATTCTGTTTTACTAAATCCTGTCATATCTGACCCGTATTTTAAACTCAAATCGGAGTTTCTTAACGCCTCTTTCAATGCTTCTTTTATCATTTTTTAAGGTGTATTTACGCCGTGTATCGTTGCCGATGCACGGCATTTTTTTTGTCTTTTTTGAAAAATTCAAAAATCTACTTACTCCCTCTTTTTTTTATTTTTTTTCTAAAAACCACATAAGTATATGATAATCAATTGATTATACATATTTATTGCAAATTTTTTTTTCAAAGTTTTAAAAGTTACTTACTCCCTACTCCCTTACTCCCTTACGTTTTTAATTAATTGATTATCAATTAGTTAGAGGGAGTAAGTAGCCCAAAAAAGGGAGTAAGTAACCTTTTAGGGAGTAAGTAGGGAGTAAGTAAAAAAGGCTTACCTACTCCCTCTAAAATGTTGACTATCAATTAATTATAACAAAAGGAGTAAGTAGTAGGTAAAAAACAAGAAAACTTAGAAATTTTTTACTCAATTCTAACCACATAAAACCCATAAAGTGAGTAGCTGCCTGTGGTCTTTTTTGTCACCCGTTCAAAGTTAGAATCTCGCAACGCCTTACCTACGGTAACATGGTACAATTTCCTATTTGTGTGGCCAATTTCCAATTCTTCTTTAATCTCGTTCGCCGTCATAAATACGGCGTTCGGTTCGTCTTTTTTCGACGGCAGGAACTTGCTTTGTAAAAGTTCCAACTCCGTATAACTCCGTTTAAATTGTTGGTTGTTCTTTTCGGAGTGTGCCAATTCGTCGTTTGTCATTTGACATTCAAAACCACTAAGCAACAACGCATAAGCCTGTGACCATACGGCGTTAATGTCCACGTTTTGACGGTACGAAAAGTTAAAACCGTCAATCCCAAAAACCAACCATCTAACGTTTCCCGTTTCGTCGGTCAAAAATTCGCTATTGTTGGTAGATGCGAAAAAACTAGCCGTTCGTTTAAAACTAATCGGTTTTTTGCCGTATGGTGGCCTGTCTTTGACCGTCTCGACCGTGAAATAGGTCTTAACTTGGTTAATGTCGTTTTTGCTGAGGCTTGCCAATTCGTCTAAATTGATAATCAAATTTTGGCACAATGCGAGACGCCCGTCTTTGTCAAAATCCAAATTTTCTTTGATGTAATCGTTCAAAATTTTAGGCATAAGGAAACGGACAAAAGACGTTTTACCGTCGTTTTGCTTGCCTACAAAGGTCAAACATTGTTTGTTGAAAGGAATGTGACCAACGGCACACGCCACAACACGGCACAACATTTTTTTAAATTGCGTATTAAAAAAATATTGGTCGGTCGTTGTTACGTGGCTTGCAAGGTGGCCGATGTGGTCAAAGTCGCCGTTTTTCCATTGATATTTGGCGTTCACATCTTCAAAATACGCCTTCAAAGGATTGTAAGGCTTCGGATATTTTGAGCGTAGTAATGACATTAAAGGCTTTTCAACGCCGTTTAATCCCGTCTTTAAAATCTCGACAATCAATTCATCTTCGTTTACCGTCTCAAATCGGTTTTTGCCCCGTTTTGATATTTCCACATCGTTAGACACAACGTTATTACGTAGGTCGTAACGCCTCGTCAAATACTGTTCAATCAATACGATTTTAGGCGTTTTACCGTCCGTTTCGTCGCTCAATTCGCCGCCGTCGCCGTCTGATGCGTCGCCGTCGTTTGTCGTCGTTTCGGGTTTAATTTTGGCCGTTTTTGCTTTTGGTACTGAGGGGGTCGCCGTCGCAACCTTAGTTACCGGGCCAATTACTGAGGGGTCGCCGTTTTTCAAATATTTGAACAATTGAGCGTCCGTATATTTTTGGTGTGTCCGCTTCGCCGCGCTATCAATCGGCTTTTGGATTTTCTCAAAAAATTCTGACTTATCAAAATTACGATATGCGTAATAGCTTGAAAAATAAGACAATAGACTTTCAGATGTTACGCCGTGTTCTAAGGCAATACAAGACACTTGAAACACATACGGGTTTGTGTCGCCGTCGCTGATATTGCGCGTTTTTGCCATTTCCATACACGCCGCAATTTTGTCCGCGTCGCTTAGTGTGCCGTCGTGTGTATGTGGTTTTTTAAAGGTTTTTGAAGTCGCCGCCGTGTCGGTCGCCGCCGTTACTGAGGGGGTTGTTTCAACGGTCGCCGTGTCGGTCGCCGTCAATACTGAGGGGGTAAAAACATCGCTTTCGACGTTCAAATAAACGTCCGTTGTGTGGGTAAAAAACCACAATTGCGAAGGGTTTATAGTTGTGGCGTCGAGGTGTACTACTTGTTCCTCTTCGCGTTTCGGTTTGCCTATTTTTAAATTTGCAAATTCTGACAAATGATTAAGCAATGCTTTGTAAGTTGTTTTATGCGTCTCAAAAGTAGCATCTGAAACAATTAAAAGCCGTAAACCGTATGTACCTGGGGAATTGAACGCGGCCAAAACATAAGGATTCGTTTTGAAGTGTTCAAAATCCAAATCTTTTTCTAAAACAGAATCGTAGCCGTCAACATCCGCACCTAATAAGCCGTAATAGGTAAGACATTTTTCGTCTTTCCTGTAATCATAATCGCCAAATGTGACGGCTTCAAGATTTATTTTTAATGCGTCATACGGCTTTTTGTCGCCTGTCTCTTTATACGAAACATAGGCGTTTTTTAGATTATTAGCCACTTCAATACTGAGGGGGTCGGCTTTTTGCATCGTTGCCAAAAACGCGCCTAATGTCGTTTTTTCAATGGGTTTAACTTGCTTTGTAGTTGGTATTTTGCCGTCTCCTTTGAAGATGGTAACGGGTAAATTCAACCGTGCCTTATCGAAAGGAATAGGTAAATGTGTGCGCGTTTTTGCAGCTTCATTTTTAGCTGTCTCACGCGGCGTTAACTCATTGATAGTCAATGGGTTATTTTCAATATTTGCGGCATTATTTTTGGTAATTTCGCCGTTGTGGATTAACTTTGCGTCCATAATAAAAAAACAGTTTAATAAAAAACGTGGTGGCTTTGGTCGGCTTCACCGCGTTTTTTTTTGTGAAAAAATAACTAAATACTGAGGGGTTTATCTTCATTTAAAAACCATTAAAAAAACAGTTTTTAAAGCCGTTGCCACTTTTGGAATGTTTAAATATCGCTTTGTATTCGGCGGTTATTTCGGCGTCTAATTTTTCTAAATCTTCGGTCGTTTGGGTCGTATCTTCTAAGCATTTTATAAAATGCCTAATCCGTTCCTTTAAGGCTTCTATTTTGTCCATTTTTTAGGGTTTTAAGCGGTTCATGTATTTTGTTAACTCAACGGCGGCAAACTCTTTTTTTAGCTTGATATAAGCAAAAAACTGTTGTTCTGTCGCGTGGCCTGTTATGCTCATAAGAATAGAAATAGGCACTTTCCATTCTGTAAAACCAATTGTGGCAAAATTGCGCCGTGCCGTGTGCGCGGTCACACAATCGTATTTTGCTACTTTGACCGTGCGCGTTTTGCCGCTTACATTTTTACGCAAACTTACCATTTCAGTAAAGCCCGCTTTTTGGCATATCGTTTTTATATAACGGTTAAACACTTGATTTACAGTACATTGTGGCAACGTGCCGCCGTTACGTTCCAAAATCTCTAAGGCTATCGGATGCAAGGGAACAATTACTTTATCATGCGTTTTTTTAGTCGTCACTTTTACCATTTTTACCGCCCGTCCTTCGCTTTCCATCGTTACAAAGTCGCTGTCTTGGATAGTCGAAAAATCCGAAAAACGTAGGCCGCCCGTCAACGATGCAAACAAAAACAAATCCCTAACGGCTTTGTATTCGCCCTCCAAATGCAAGGCGTTTAATGTTTCTAACTCTTTGATAGTCAACGAAATATCATCTACATCTACCTTTTTTACTTTGTACTTTTCGGAAGTCCACAAAATATTTACGTGTACTTTTTCACTAACGGCGGCGTCGGTCAAAAACCGTTTAATGTGGTCTAATCGCTTTGCTACGTAGTTAATAGAGTGATTGCGCGGCGAAGCAAAACAAAACGTTTTGAATCTAATAGGAAAATTGGCGTCAAAGTCCTCAAAATCGGGATATTCTTTTTTTAAAACGTCCTTCGCAAAAAGCCCTAAAAGGCGTTTTGTGTTCTCCATTGTCTTTATAGTACCCTTAGAAAACAACGTTTTACGCATATCAATAAATTCTAAAACGTGCGTTTCAAACGCCGTTTTTTCGCCTATTAGTTGCGTGTTTTTAGTCGTTACTGCGTTGTCAATTTGGCCGATATTTACCGCCGTGCCTTTGACCAATGACCCGTTTATGAAAAGTAAAATTTTATCCGCCCACATCTGACGCACCGTTAAATCCTTAATTCGATTCAAATTAAATTTTTCACGGTAACGCGTGTATGGTGTGGCATTTCTATCGTACCAGATAATATACCACCCTTGCACCGCCTTAACAAGCCGTGCCGCCGTCGTTTTGTCTAGCTTTTGCATATTGCCCCCCGTCTGTTTCCATAAATTTTCCATTGTTAATCCTTTTTTAATCGTGATGAAATTTAAGCCTATCATAAAATATTTTTGCAAATATAGTTTACTATTGTTTCATTATTCAAATTATTTTGAAACTAAAATTTACTTTATTTGCATTTTTATTTATAAAAGCTATTTCTTTGCTAAAAATAATTAAAAAATGACTTCAAAAGGTTCTAAAATAAGCGTTTTACTAAGTAATTCAACGGGTGAAATATTAGGTGCTTATTCTAATTTAAAGAAATTGTGTGATACAATGGAGATAGAAACAAATGGTAATTTTGTTAGCTATTCCAAATTATCTAAAATGAGAATCAACAATGATTCTGATAAATTGACTTTTAGCGCAAAAGATGGAACGGCTTACACTATCCACATTCTAACAGTTATATAAACCTTTTAAAAACCACTAAAAAAAAGCCGTTTCCGTTCCGATGGAGACGGCTTTTTTTATGTGTTTTTTCGAGCTTTCGGCGAAGGTTCAAAAACAGAATAAAATTTTGTTGTGTTTTGCAAAACGGGTGTATGTCGGCCTGTTTTGGGTCGGCTCGTTCGCCGCGCCGTCGCCGATGCACGGCCAAAACAAGCCTAAACGCCCCTTTTTACTGAGGGGTACAAAATTTTATACTGTTTGGGGTGTTTTGCCGCCGTTGTTTTTCGTACTCTTTTAAGCGTTTATGTTCGTTTGCAAGGCTCAAAAGTTCTTGCAAATAGAGTTGAACACGGAATGACTGAAAGGCATTTGATAGACCAATACGCACGGGTTGTACCTCTTTTTTTGTGGGGGTTAACGTTGTCATTTTTAACGCCTTTCGCCTTTGTGAAAGGTTTTGAGCATCTGTAAAACCTCCGTTTTTTTGAAACGCGGTGTACACCCGTTTTTACCCATTTTGTAGCGTCGGGGCTTGCCTTGTTCCGATACGTAACGGTTTAGGGTCGTTTGTGAAATATTCAAAATTTGACACGTTTCTTTATTGGTCAAATTTTCGGGATAGTCGGCAAACGGTTCTTTTGCCGCTTCTTTTTCTTCCTTTAATACTTCGCGTATTAGTTCTTTAATTTTGGGAAATAACGATGTTATCATAGCCTCAAACGGATTATCCATTTTAGAATAATTTAAAGTTTTAAAAAAATATTTTTCAATTGCAATTGCTTTTAATTGCGTTGCAAAAGTAGCGGTACGGGTGTTTTGAGAAAGGACAGGCGGGAATCGGGTTTTTGGTTTAATTCGATTAATTAAACCAAATTGATAGGCTACAAAAAATAGCCTATTAACGTGAAAAACGCGGTTAAACGGGTTAAAAAGTTGCTTTTTGAATCAATAAAGCAATTGAATAGCGTTTTTTATCAAAACGAGAAAGGACAGACGCGTTAATTTGGGGCAATATTTTACACATATTTTTAAAAATATGTGTAAAATATTGAAAATCAAATAAAAATAGAGATATAGCACTAAAAAAAAGCCGTATTTGCTAACTGTAAAGCGTTTTCAAAACTACCAATTTTTATGTATTTGGCTAATTCTTTATCCGTTGTATGCCCCGTCATAAATCTAATTTGGCTCAAAGGAAGGCCCCGCAAATACAAATTAGTTGCAAAGGAACGCCGCGCCGTGTGTGTGCCTATCATGGTATATTTAGGTACAATTCTCACCGTTTGCACCGTTCCTTGATACTCTTTTTTTTCCGTATCGGCGTCAATTTTTGCCCATTCTCCTATCTCTTTCATATAGAGATTTGTTTTTGTATTACTGAGGGGTTTAGGTAGTTTATTGTTGTATTTACTCAAAATTTCCTTTACAAATTGGTTAGACATTGGAAAGGAAACGGTTTGATTTGTTTTTTGAGTAGTTAGTGTCAACGTTTGTTTACCGTCATTAAATACTATCATATTCGGGTTTATTTTTGCCCAATCTGAAAATCGTAAACCGCCCGTAAAGCAGCTCAAAATGAAATAATCCCTTACAATATCGTGGCCTTTTTTGTCTGAAAGGTCTAATTTGTAGATGCGTTCTAATTCGGTTTCTGTCAAAAAAATTTCATGCGTCGGCACTTTACAAACACTAAAAAAATTATAGTCCGTATTTGTATGGTGTTTTAGCCTTTGGGCGTCCTTCATAATTGACTTTATTAAGGCCGTTAATCGGTTTACAGTATTAGGATTGTGTTTAAGAACTTGGAATGAATAGATTAAATATTGCTCATAAAAGGATTGAGTAATATCGTTAAAATTTAAAGCCTTTTTACCGTATGTCTTACAGTAATTTTTAAGGTGTTCCAAAAGTGTATGGTGTTTTTTAATTGCCCAAATAGATTTTTGGTTTGCCTCATAATCCTTTAACCGCTTTTCGATGAACTCAAAAAGGGTAATTTGTTTCACTTGGTTACGTTGCATTTCGGCGTCTAAATCCGTGCGTAATTCTGCTAATAGTGGGAATGTGCCGCTTTCATTTCGGCGTTTTAGGTAGGTGTTTTCAACAAAATACCTCAAATCAAATAGGAATTTGTCTAACTCTAATTTGTGAGGATAACCCTTTTTTGGCTTTTGGGTTTGGCTACTCCAATACTGAGGGGGTATTTTTTGACCCGTCGAATAAACCATTTTTTGATTATTCTCTCTCAATATCAAAAAAATTAAAGCGTCTCCGCGCTTGCCTGCTTTCTTTAAATTAAAATTCAACTTCATTATTTTATCATTCTAAACTTTGAGACGCAAAGATAAAGCGGCTAAAATTCAAAACAATAGGTGTCGTTTTGGGTGTCTTTTTTTGTGTTAATATAGTGCCTATGTGCTAGAATTTAGATTTAAAAAAATGCGTAAAACATTGATTTTCATATCATTTTAAAGCATTTTAAAAGCGTATTAATTTGTTTTAAAAGTCCTGTCGCTGCCACTTATTTTTAGGTTGGTACAAAGCGTTGATAGTCAATTGATTATCAACGTTTTTTTTATGTCTAAAAAATCACGATAACTTAATTTGTCGGCTTACCTATTTTTATTTCAAATCCGCTTTCTTCTCCGACATATCCTAAAATGTCGATGTCCTCTGTAAAATAACACCTGTACTCTTCTACTGTTTTTCCAATTCCTCGTTACGCGCTTCTTTATTTTTCAAAAAAAACACAATAGCTTTGTGGAAAAAAAACGCCTTCTGCATCTAACGAATAACGCACAACGCGGCAGGAATTCTCCATTTTAAAACTTAAAAAATACGGAATATGAAACGCCTACTTTCTACCTTTTTTACCCTTTTCTGCATCGCCTCAATGGCCTTTGCTCAATCCACAACGGATATTATTTTGACAGGGAAAGTCTTTGATGAACGTGGTAAAGAGCCGCTTGCATTTGCAACAGTTGCTGCGGTGACAGCTTCGTCAAAAGTTGTCAAAGGCACTCAAACCGACTTCGACGGGGCATTTCGCCTTGTGGTGAAAGCAGCCGACTCGGTTGCATTCATTGAAGTTTCGCTCGTTGGTATGATGTCTAAAAGATGGGCAATTAAAGCGTTTATACGCTCAAAAATTGATAAAAATGTTTTTTCCAAAGACATTTTTTTAAATGAATCCGCTTCAATGCTGGATGTCGTTGTTCTTTCTTCACCTTCTGTAGCGCGCAAAGAGGCGGCGAGAACGGCCTCCGTGAGTGTTCTTAAAAGTGAATTGAAAGCCAAAATGCCACGCGTAACACCAGCAAAACTAAGCGTTGCGGCAGGAAGAACCGTGAGTTTGGGTAGCACACCAAGAGGAACAGTTGCCACATCATCTGCGCCTTTGACGGTGGAATCAATGGATAAACTGGCCATAAAATCAACGTCGGTAGGTTTTTATGACGTATCAGCTACTGCTCCAAGTTCTATCGTCGTTTCAGATGAATCAAGAGAAACTTATTCAAGAAGTAAACTTTATGATTATGAAGGTAAAACAGTCGAAAAGCGCGACGTTTTGAAGGATAACAAAAAAAATACGCTCTTTGCCGAAGACTTGATTTCAATTCCCGAAGCGGCTGATTTTTTGAGAGAATTGGCCAAAGCCAAAGCAACGGAACAAGCAAAAGCGGCAGCAATAACACTTTCAGACGACGACATCGCGCCCGAACCCTCCGCAGGGCAACTGACGGCGGGCGAATGGTGCGATTTGAAAAATTGGGAATTTTGGAAAAAATCGCTTGACGAAACTTTTAAAACGCCTCAAAATAATTGGAAAATGAATTTTACCCAACGGTACAGCGTCGTACTGAGGGGGTCGAAGGAACAGCCGATTTCGGACGCAACGGTGCAGTTAATCGGTGCAGAAGGCACGGCGATTTGGACGGCAAAAACGGATAATTTAGGCCGTGCTGAATTGTTTGCAGAGGCGTTTAACAAAACAAATGCGCGTGGAATCAGCGTTCAAACGGATGGAAAAACGTATAATGTGGATAAAATTTGCAAAATTGAAGCGGGTGTGAATGAGCTTAAAATTCCCGTTGCCTGTGGTTATGCACCGACGGTTGACATTGCCTTTGTTGTGGATGCGACGGGTTCGATGGGCGACGAAATTGCGTATTTGAAAGCGGAATTGGCGGATGTAATTCGTCAAGTAAAACGCAATAACCAACAATTGGAAGTCCGTTTGGGCAGCGTTTTCTACCGCGATTTTGGCGACGCCTATGTAACGCGGACGTTTCCGTTCGATAAAAGTTTGAAGAAAAACGTTGAATTTATCAAAAATCAAGAAGCAGGCGGTGGCGGCGATACGCCCGAAGCGGTGGAAGAAGGCTTGGCAGCAGCAATTGACTCGATGGCTTGGAGCGAGAACGCCGTGACGCGTTTGTTGTTTTTAGTCTTGGATGCACCGCCACATTTGACGGATAAAAATATCGAAAAATTGCAACGTTTGACTGCAAAAGCGGCGGAAAAAGGCATTAAAATTATCCCTATTGCGGCAAGTGGCATTGACCAAAATACGGAGTTTTTGATGAAGGCTTTTGCCGTAGCAACGGGTGGCACTTACACTTTTTTGACCGACGACAGCGGCATCGGTGGCGGACATTTGAAAGCAACGACTGAAAAACACGAAATCGAATTGTTAAATGCGCTTTTGGTGCGTTTAATCAAGCAATATTCGACCTACGAAGCGTGCAACGACCTCGTGGCAGAAGCGACAACGGGCGGCGATACAAAATTTGGTCTGAATTTTAAAGCCTATCCAAATCCTGTCCGCGATGTATTGAATATTGAATTAAAAACCGATGCAACAGATGTTTTTCTAACGAACGCACAAGGTCAAACGGTGCGTAAATTGGGCATTTTTACTGAGGGGGTACAATCGCTCGACGTAAGTGACTTGTTGAGTGGGGTTTATTTCGTACATTTTAAGAAAGAAGGACGTGTGTGTACGAAGAAAATTAGCGTGGTTAAATAAACGACTTTGAAACGTTCGGGGAACTTTCAAAGTTCTCCGAACGTGATGCCCGCTATTAAATTTTACTACTTATCTCACATCAAGAACGTCGTCATTGCGAGGCACGAAGCAATCTCTTTGTTTTAGCAGAC
>JAYSRS010000014.1:0-2454 GCA_043720935.1 Saprospiraceae bacterium | reverse complement strand
AAGTTTAACTTCTTCGGAGTTGGGAAGCCATTTTTACATTTTCCATAGGTTGCACCTACGGTTATTCACATTCAAGCCCTATCAGGCTTGCGTAACATGAGTAAATAATTTTAGTCACATATTGTTTTTAAAAAGACATTTTTTTGTGTAATCATAAGGTAGCCACGGAGCTTACTCCGTAAAGCATGGATAATTAACGCGTATTGAATTAGTCTATGCTTTACGGAGCAAGCTCCGTAGCTACCGTCCTTAAGCGTGTTATTTGCCTAAAAATACTGAGGGGGGTATTTTTTTAGTAAAAAATGTGGCAGACCAACAACAAATGTTCGACTTTTGCACGTTCTTAGCATATACCATATTATTGCATCCTTTTTCGAGACCAAAAACTAGAATTAAAAATGAATATTAAACAAATTATACGTATGTATCGCATTGTCCTTGTAGGGATAACATTGTTTTTGGCGACTGCTACGGCAACGGCTCAAATCACGAATCAAGCGACGGCGGCGCGGATGTCGGAGAAAGACATTCAATTGCAAGACAAATATTTGGCGGCAACGGTGCAGCAGCAAATCGGCAAACTTGAAGGCGCGGCGCGTTTATTTGCCGAAGTTTTGGACAAAAATCCGAAATGCGACGGCTGTGCGTTCCAATTGAGTCGCTTGAGTGAGCAAATGAATAAACCGCAAGACGCGCTTGATTTTGCCAAAAAAGCGGCCACACTCGACCCACAAAACAAGTGGTATCAGACGCATTTGGCCGAAACGCTTGAAAAAATCGGTAAAGACCGTGAAGCGATTGAGATTTACCGTAAGCTGATTGACGGCAATAGTTTTGAAGCGGAGTTCTCGGCAGAACTCTATTTTCGCTTGGCTTTCGCGCAGGTACGCCTCAACGAACCCGCAAAAGCCATCAAAACATTGGACGAATTGGAGAAGAAAATTGGGATAGATGAAGAAATTTCTGATAAAAAACACTTGATTTACGATGAACTCGGCGATAAAAAACGGGCGGCGGCGGAATTGCGGCGTTTGGCCGATGCCTATCCCGAAGTGCTTGAATACCAATACGCAACGGCGGAATATTACCAAAAAACGGGCGACAAAAACGCCGCTTTGCAAATTTACGAGCGCATTTTGAAGCGCGACCCATCAGATTCTAAGGCACAATTGGCCATCGCGGGAAAAAACGCACCGTCGGATAATGGAAAAACAGGCCCCTCAGTATCAACGGCCTCAGCGAACAAAGACGCGGCTTTTTTAACGAGTTTGAAGGGTTTATTTGCAAAATCGGACATTTCGATTGATGAAAAAATCAAAACCATTCTGCCGTATGCTCAAAAAATTGGGGAAGGTAAAGACAAAGCCCTTGCCGCAGCAGGTTTGGAATTGGCGCAAATTCTCGAAAAAACGCATCCAAACGATGCCAAATCCTACGCGCTTTTGGCCGATATGCTCTACCACAACGAACAATTGACGGAAGCACTTACGAAATACAAGCGGTGTTTGGAACTTAACAAGACAATTTACGCCGTTTGGGAGCAAAAAATGTACGTCGAAGAAGAACTCGGTTTGTTCGATGAATTGCTAAAAACAAGCACGGCGGCCACCGATTTGTTCCCAAGTCAAGCCACGGCTTTCTATTTCAACGGCTTGGCCAATGAGCGCAAAGGGCAATTCGGTGCAGCGATTGAAGCCTTGGAACAAGCCCTTTTGATGTCGGCTAAAAAGCCCTTGATTCGGTCAAATATATTTTCTGAATTAGGTATAACCTTGTCAAAATTAAAGACTTATGAAAAAGCGACTGAAAGTTTTGAAGCCGCTTTGAAAATCGAGCCCATTTCACCGATTGCCTTATTGCGCTTCGCAAACGCCCTCGCAGCGCGTAAAGTCGAACCTGAGCGCGCGCAGCAAATGGCCAATCAAGCCCGTAAAATTGCCGCCGACCGCGACCCCTCAGTATTGGAACTCTACGGCGACTATTTGTTCAAAACGGGCGACCGCGACGGGGCCATTGAACTTTGGCAATTGGCGAAGGAAAAAGGTGGAAAATCCGTTATTTTAGAGAAAAAAATTGTTGCTAAGGATTTGGTGGAATAAAAAAACAGCCCATTACAGTCGTTTTCGATTCCTATTGAAATGCCCCGTGGTTGGTTACCACGGGGCATTTTTTTTGTGAAAAATATGTAAACAATGCGAATTGAGGGTTGAAAATGGCTAAATTCCGTAGGGATGGCCAATATTGTAGCGGCGAATTTCAATCCGCTTATATATTTTCAGAACAACTCTCCAAGAGTTTTAAACTCTTGGAGAATTGTGAATCAATAAGTTAGACAACTTTTAAATTCTGAAAATATATAAGTAAAGCACATTTATTAAGTTCATCCACAAATCTCAAACAAGCGATTTGTCATTGCGAGGAGGCACGACGAAGCAATCTCTTGGTTTTTAGCAG
>JAYSRS010000013.1:0-6886 GCA_043720935.1 Saprospiraceae bacterium | reverse complement strand
TTTTTACGCGGTGTAACCGCGAAACTGTCTGTTTTGCGGTTACACCGCATTTAAAATCATTGATTCGTGCGTTATATTACCGAGATTTTGCAGCTACGCCGCAATGCCGTAAATAACTTAAAATTCCGAAAATTCATAAATTAATGTGAATTCTGAGTTAATCATCAAATTTTGCCACTAATCTTATCCAAAACGTTGTCATTGCGAGGCACGAAGCAATCTATTTGGTTTGCAGTCTGCTGAAACAAATAGATTGCTTCGTGCCTCGCAATGACGACGTAATTAGTTGCGAGGCACGAAGCAATCATTGAATTTCGAGCATAAATCATTGATAATCAATGTGTTTAATTCAGAACTCACGTTAAATTATTAATTCTAAAAAAGAAAAAACGCATGAAAAATACCCGCCTCGCTCAAATAATTGAGCAATCATTTCAAGATAAAAACCCGTTTTTAGATTTGGCATTTTGGGGGCTGACGGAATTGCCTGAGGTGCTGACGGAAATGTGTTGGGTGGAAGAATTAAACCTTACAATCGAGTATGAAGAAGACATGATGTCTTGTGAAATAGATTTTAGTAATAAAAACAACATCTCAATTTTAAGAGCTATGAATCAACTTCTCAGATTTAGCTTACCTCATAATATTGATGATATTTCTTTTTTAGAAGGGCTAAAACAGTTGAACTCATTACGTTTATCTGTAATTGATATTATTGATTTCTCTGTTTTAAAAGACTTAGTACAACTACAATCGTTAGGTTTAAATGGTGATTGTGTTAATGATATTTCTTTTTTAGAAGGGCTAAGACAGTTGAATATATTAGATTTTTCAGGAAGTAAAATTAATGATATTTCCTCCTTGCAAACTTTGGAAAAATTAACAATACTACATTTAGCGCATAATCAAATAAAGGATATTTCTCAATTGCAAAACTTGAAAAATTTAACTATTTTGACTTTAACAGATAATCAAGTTACGGACGTTTCTGCTTTAAAAAACCTAAAGCAAATAACCTTTTTAAATCTAAGCAAGAACCATATCCAACATATCCCCAAAGAAATTTACGAACAAGGTAATTGTGCTAAAGACTTATTTTCCTACTGGCAAGAACTCGAATCCTCCCAAAAAACCACCAACACCCAACTAAAAATCATGTTTCTCGGCAACGGCTGCACGGGCAAAACGACTTTGTTGCATTGGTTTATTGACGACGCATTTAAAGATATTGGCTTGGCATCGCGGACGCATGGCATTTTTATCAAACCTATAAAACTCTGCAAAGACAATGTTTTAGGCAATTTTTGGGATTTTGGCGGACAAGAAGTGTATCATGCGACGCATCGTTTGTTTTTGGGCAGACGGACGCTTTATATTTTGGTGTGGGCAACCGAGACACCCGAAACGGAAAATGAACTCAGACACCCCCCTCAGTATTGGCTCGATATGATTGCCGATATTGCGGATAAAAATGAACGCAGTCGGGTATTAATTGTGCAAAATTTATTTGATAATAAAGTCGCGCAAAATGTATTGACAAATGATGAATTAACAGATTATGCAGCACGTGGTTTAGATATAACAACAATGAGTGTTGACGCCAAAGAAGGCGATGATATTGATATTTTTAAAGCAAATGTTGAAAGCCACGCTAAAAAATTATTGGATAAATACAAAGAAGAATTGCCCGAAACGTGGGTAAATATTCGTACAAAAGTCGCAGAACGGCGTGAAAACAAAGAAAAAACGTTGAATTTTGGCGATTTTGAACAGATTTGTGCGGATTGCAAATTGACGGGAGACCCCTCAGTAATTTTGGGTTATTTGCACCGTGCGGGCGAAGTTTTTTATTATCCAAATCAATTCAATAATCAAATTATTCTTGACCAAGAATGGGCTTTAAAAGCAGTTTATTCGGTATTAAAAAACACAAATAAAGAACAATTTAATCGGCCTTTTAAATTGAATTTATTGATTGATGTTTGGCAAAAAGAAGACAATGAATTAACAGTAGAAGATGCTAAAATTTTTTTAAATTTTATGTTGTCCAATCAAATTATGTTTTCAACGGAAAAGCATAATCCTTTAAATGACGAAAACGAGTTTGTTATTCCGCAATTATTAATGGATTCATTGCCAATTGGTGTAAAATCCAATAAAAATCGCCCCGATGCTTTAATTTATCGCATTGATTACGCCTTTTTGCACCGCGATATTATTGAACGTTTTATTGTTAATACCGCTCAATTTAGCAAAGACAAAGCGTATTGGAAAAACGGTGTTTTTATTGAATTTAATAATGCTTTTGCCATTGTGGAAGTGTTGAGAGAAAACGATAAAAACAAAATAAATATCGACTGTTTTGGCATTAATAAAATGGATTTATTAATGAAAATAAGAGAAGAATTTAATAAAATTCGACCACTTGATAAAGCAAAAGAATACCGATTTCAAAATAATAATTGGGAATTAATTGCAACTAAAATAGACAATAAAAACGACGAGAAAAGCGGTTTTAAAACAGTTATTTCACATCAATTAAGTGCTGAAATTGAAGAATTAGTTGAGGAGATAATAGAAAAGAAGTTAAAAAAGGTCAAAAATACTGAAGGGGTCGAAAAATCAAAACTAAAAGAATTAATTGCAAATGGAAAAATAAAAGACGTTTTAAATACTTTGATAAATCATTATTCCGACAATTCCGTAGAGCAAAATAATGCCTATTTGCAATTAGGGCGTTTCAATAAAAATGACGAATTAAGGAGAAATGGATTTGACAATCGAGAAGATTACTTAGCTGAATTAAATCGAATAAACAACGCGGTTCTGTCAATAATAAGCGAATTATAACCCCTCAGTATTTAAGCATAAAAAAGGCTTCACCATGCGTTTTTACGTTGGTGAAGCCTTTTTTATGCTTAAATACTGAGGGGTCAAATCCAATTTAAAAAATGCGTCACATTAAATATAGGAATACCTTCAAATGGGTGTAAAACTAATAAATCATTGTCTTTTGTAATAATACAGTCGGCGTCCGCACTTTTCGCTAATTCTAAAAATTGATCATCTTTCGGGTCGCGGCAAGCCTTGATAGTGTGTTTAATCACCGTTGGATAAGCGGCTGCTTCATATTTGTAATAAAAATCTTCACGCCGCGCCAAAGGTGCATATTTGTCAAATTTCGGCAGATAAATTTTCTCTTTCAATTCTGCCAATGTTGATTCTGAATAAACAATGTAACCTTTTCTAAGTGCAACTAGAAAAGCCGTATGGCTTGCTGACCGTGTATTCATAGCCGCGTTAAGCAGTACATTTGTATCAAAAACAAAGATTTTGTTCATGATTCTGCTAGGATTTGGTCTAAAATGTCTTCGGTCATGCCATTCGCTTCGGCTTCTTTGCCAAGTTCGTCCATGGATTGAATCAAAGCGTCAATATTGCGTTGACGCGTCGTTTCAACGTCTTGTTGACGCCATTGCAACGCAAAGAGGCGTTCAATTTTCTTTTTTAAAGCCTCTTTTTCCGTTGCTTTTGCTTGTTGATAGGCTTGAACGAGGCTTTCATCCAAATCTAAGTTGAGCGTGAGTGTCACCATAATTTCTTATTTTGCTACAAAAATACACCTTTTTTCTAAAATTTATAACACTTCGCCGCTTTTCCACTGCCACCGTTGAAAAGACCGCCGCCGCCTTTGAGTTGCCCAATTTTAAAAGCGTTGATTTTCAAAGCAACGTAAAAATCTGAACCCGTCAAGCGTTTTTCGCCTAGAAAACTGCCTAAATTGTCCGTTCCAATTGTCAAAAAAGCCAATCGTGCGGCCAAACCTATGCGGACTTGTTGATAATTCAAAATGCTGAGGGGTAGCGAGGCACTCAACCATCTTGATTCGTAGCGCGGCGTGACGGCCAAAACATTGTCTCTCGACAAATTCCGATTCGCCGACGGCAGACGTTGCAAAAGAAGGCCATTGATGAAAAATGACGACAAAACGGCGAAATCTGCTTGAAAAACCATCGAAGTCGGCAAACTTAATGCAAAACTATTGCTCCGTAAAGTCGCATCGGCACGGCCAAAAACGTTTTGGTCGAAGCGGCGAATAGCATCCGTTGTAGGGTCATTAGGGTCAAGATTTTTGTAATCGGCGGTTTTTAATTGTAGCGGCGTCGTGAATTGAATTTCGCGGACTTGTGCATTGTTTGACACCGTAAAACGCCCAATATCAAGCACCGCCGCGCTCATTCTGACCCGATACGGGCGGTCGTCCCACTCATCGTCGGTTGTCAAAACGTAGGTTGCGCCTACATCTACACCGACGCCCGAACCATTGCTCGGCACGTTTTTATCCGTAAAATTGGTAGTAAATCCGACGCCCAAATTGAGCGCATCAAGGCGTATTGAGTCTTTCGCAAGCCGCGTAATCGCCGTCCCTTCGCGGTTGTCAACGAAAAAAACTTGGTTAGGCCGAATCCACTTGACCGTCGCCCCAACTGAAAGCCCCCCCTCAGTATCAGAACCAAAATTATGCGCCCAATTAAGACCCACTTCTCCCCAAGTTGCCCCTGTGATATTGAAAGCGGGGATAGACACAAGCTGATTGACGGCAATTTTTTGTTGCTCATAAGGGTCGGCAACCGATGGAATATTTCTTGAAACCACCGCCGCCTGTTGTCCGAAAAACAAGCCCAAGGAGTTGCCGTTAGCAAAATTAAATTGCACAGATGGCAACGTAACAAACGTGGCCGAAGAGACGTATTTTGCTTGATTTTGATTGTAAAAATCCATCACATAAACGGATTTTTTAGGATAATTAATCTTGGCTTCGGGCGCGAAACTGATGTCTTGAACGTTTCTTAAGACCGAAATCACGTTAGAACTGCGAATAAAAGCATAATTGTTGTCGAAAAAACTACCCGCCGCCACGATATTGACATCCCACCCCAAAGGATTGTGAAGCCCTGCCGTCGGGTTCAGACTAATGCCATTGATACCTGCGTAGTTCTCGAGCCGCAAGCCTAATTGCGCTTGAGCGATAGCCGATTTCGGCGTTTGAAAAAAGAGAAAAATCAAGGAGAAAAGAGAAATTTTCTTTGAAAAGTAGTGCATAAGTACAGCCATTTTGTTTGTGATAATCGTCAAAAAAAGGAATAAATGTATCAAACGACTTATTTTGAAAAGTGTTTTGTGCGTCCGATGTTTTGATTGTAATAACGCTCCAAGGGTTTGTACCCATTGGAGCGTTAAAAGAACGTATCTTTTTCATTTTCTTATCTATTTTAGCTCCCCTCAGTATTTAGGCATAAAAACATGAATCATCCCAAATTTTCTAACAAGATAATTTGGGATTTTTTTTATCCGATATATCAAAAAATACGCAATGTTTTGTTGTCATAATGCGGCGTAGCTGCTAAATCTCGGTAATATTCGGATTATCCAATGCTTTTTTTTACGCGGTGTAACCGCGTAACAGGCCGTTTTGCGGTTACACCGCATTTAGAAGTGGGTTTGTGAGCTATGTATTACCGAGATGTGGCAGCTACGCCGCCGTAAAAGGCATAAAAAATCCCGAATTTTCGGTGTTAGAAAATTCGGGATGATTCATGTTTTTATGCCTAAATACGAGTGAATAACACTATAAAATCCTCAAAACGGGCTTATTGTTCACAATTGCTTCAATCCTTTCTTGTAATTCATTAGTAATCAAGGGCATAATGTCCAATGCGCTCAATGTTTCTTCCAACTGATGCACCTTCGACGCGCCCAAAATGACCGTTGAAACATTCGGATTCTTTGCACACCAAGCGATGGCCAATTTAGCCAAACTTGTGTCCAAATCCTTCGCTACGTCGTTCAATGCTTTGACCATATCCAAACGTTCGGGCGTCATATTGACCTCTTTGAGCCACTTCATGCCGCGCATATCCATACGGGTATCGGCGGGAATATTGTCCACATATTTTTGAGTCAACGTCCCACCTGCCAACGGCGACCAAATTGTTGTGCCAAGGCCGACGGTGCGGAAAACGTCCAAATATTCCAATTCCATGCGGTTGCGCCAGAAGAGATTGTACTGCGGTTGCTCCATTGTTGGGCCAATCAAACGGTATTCTTTGGCTACTTTGTGGGCTTCCATAATCATTGACGCTGACCATTCGCTCGTTCCCCAATACAAGATTTTGCCTTGCGTCATGAGGTGATTCATCGCCCACACGATTTCTTCCATCGGTACTGAGGGGTCGGGGCGGTGACAAAAATAGAGGTCTAAATAGTCCACTTGCAAGCGTTGCAAGGCTTCATGACAGGCTTCGGTGATGTGTTTTCGGCTCAAACCGCCTTGATTCGGCTTTTGGCCGCGCCGACTGCCGAAAAATACTTTGGACGACACCAAATAACTCGTTCTGTCCCAGTCTTTGCTTTTGAGAATCTTACCCATCACTTTTTCGGACTCGCCGAAATGATAGCCTTCGGCGTTGTCGAAGAAATTGACACCGCCGTCGTAAGCCGTTTGCATCAATGCCTCGGCCACGTCATCCGTGATTTGATTGCCAAACGTGAGCCACGAACCCAATGAAAGCACGCTCACTTTGACCCCACTTTTACCTAATTGTCTGTATTCCATTTTTAAATGAATTAAAAATTTAAAATTAAGAATTTAAAATTTGCGCGCAATTGACTACGTATCATAGAACACAATGTTTTTATGAAACACATAGAGATATAAGACACATAGCTTTTTCTTTTTTAAACTCATACGAAAAGAAAGGAAGAAAAAACTATGTGTCCTATGTCTCTATGGAACGTTAAGTAAATAAAAGCGTATTTTACTGGCTCTTTCTCGCTGCGCTCGAAAATCGCCATCTGAAGGATTTTTTAGGAGGCAGCTTGTTTT
>JAYSRS010000012.1:0-6903 GCA_043720935.1 Saprospiraceae bacterium | reverse complement strand
AAAACAAAATATCGACTTCCAAAACTGTCGAAACCGTTGAATTTAAAGCCATTTTTCGTTAAATACCAATTTTTAAAAAGTTGTGGGAAAGGACGGTTGAAACAAGAAGATTCTTGTCTAATTTTTTGATGAGCAACTATCCCCCTTTTCTGTGCGACCGATAACCCTCATTTTGTCGTTGGATTTTTCCGACCACTTTTAAACGCTTGGAAATTCCCAATAGTCGGAAATCTCAATATTGAAAAACAAAAAGCATCGCTTGAAAACCCGCCACTGACGTTTTTTATGTTTTTAAAATCTTTAAAATTAAAGATTAATAAAGCTAAATAAATATTTTTAAAGAAAATTATTTTAATCTAAAGATTAATAAAGAAAATTAAAGTTTTTTGAACTTGGTAAATTACAAGACTTAAGTACTGATGTCACGCAAGCCCTTTAGAGTCGAGCGTTGATTCGTTATATCTTAAATGCGGCGTAGCTGCAAAATCTCGGTAATGCTCAACGCAATAACGACTTTTACCATGCAGTGTAACCGCAAAATAGCACGTTTAACGGTTACACCGCATAAAAAATTGAGCTTCGGGCAATATTACCGAGATTTTGCAGCTACGCCGCAATCAGACCTACGAATATAACTTATCAACGCTCGACTCAAAGGAGTTGAACTTGCTTGTCCTTCATTGATAGAGAAGTTCAACTCCTTCGGAGTTGGGAACAAGCCTAGCACTAAATCCGTAGGTTACACCTACGGTTATTCATATTTAACTCCTTCGGAGTTTGGACTGCGTAACATCAGTTAAGTAGCCAGAAATTTTACAATCAGAAATATCCTCTGAAAATCACCCCCTCAGTAATTTACGTCATAAAACCAATAATTTTGGTAACTTCGGAAATCTAAATTACCTCTATTTTTTATAAAATAAGAAATATTACTATACAAATTCAAATGGCTCACAGATTAGACAGATACGACAGATTTTACACTGATTTTTTTAGGCGTACACGATAAAAATCAGTGTAAATCAGCCTAATCAGTTCAATCTGTGGCCCATTTCGTGCAAAATGTACGCTATTTTTGACAATCACATTCAACACCTTCGGCGTTGGGAACACTTTTTCATGATTTCCGTAGGTTGCACCTACGGCTATTCACATTCAAGCCCTTTGGGCTTACGTAACATCAGTTAGGAGTAAATTGGGATTTCCGAAGTTACCAAAATAATTCTCTCTCTTTAAAAATACGGGCAAATAGAAATAAAGAAAAATAAAGAAAAATAAAGAAATTTAAAGAAAAATAAGAATTTCTAAGAGCGAATGAATGAGTTTAAGGATAAGTAAAGGAATTTAAGGATAGATGAAGAAATATATTTAAGACTATATAAAATTTTTCAGACAAATCATACTACCAGATTGTTTAAATTACCTTTGAACATGAACAAACAACGCGAGATTGCTTACTTTTGCTATCTAAAATAAAATCAAAATTAAAAATGATAGGTGTAGATTTAGAAAAACGTTTCCAAGAGACAATTGACGCCGAGCAGAAAATCGAGCCAAAAGACTGGATGCCTGACCGCTATCGGCAAGCCTTAATTCGGCAAATTTCGCAACACGCCCATTCTGAAATCGTCGGAATGCTGCCCGAAGGCAATTGGATTACTCGTGCACCGAGCCTTCGGCGAAAAGCGACTTTATTGGCAAAAGTGCAAGACGAAGCAGGACACGGCCTTTATTTATACGCTGCCGCCGAGACTTTGGGCATCAGCCGCGACCAAATGACCCGCGATTTGTTGAGCGGAAAGGCCAAATACAGCTCGATTTTTAACTATCCAACGCTTTCTTGGGCCGATATTGGCACAATCGGCTGGCTCGTTGATGGTGCAGCGATTATGAATCAAGTCATGTTGTGTCGGGCGAGCTACGGGCCTTACGCACGGGCGATGGTGCGGATTTGCAAAGAAGAAAGTTTCCATCATCGGCAAGGCTTTGAAATATTGCTGACATTATCGAAAGGAACGAAAGCACAACACCACATGGCTCAAGAATCGGTCAATCGGTGGTGGAAAAAAGCCTTGATGATGTTCGGCCCGCCTGACGGTGATTCTGTGCATTCGGGTCAATCGGCAAAATGGAAGATAAAACGAGCGTCAAATGACGCCCTGCGTCAACGTTTTACCGATGCTGCCGCCGAACAAGCAGTCGTTTTAGGCTTAACGCTGCCCGATGTGGTGTGGAATGAAGCCCGTCAACACTATGATTTTGGGGAATTGGACTGGGCGCATTTTAATGATGTACTAAAAGGTAACGGGCCTTGCAACCGCGACCGCATAACGGCACGTCAAAAAGCATGGGAAGATGGGGCATGGGTGCGTGAAGCGGCTTTGGCACACGCCGAAAAACGTAAAAAACGATTAGAAAACGTTGTAAAGGCGGCCTAGTGGTGCTTCATACTTATATAGTGTCGGATTGATTTTGTAATGTACAGGCGACTAAAGTCGCCTGTGTCAAGATATTAGGCGACTAAAGTCGCCTATACTTTACCCGAGACGATTAGAATAAGTTTGATTTCAAATTTCAATTTATTTAAAGATAAATCTTTGTAAATCTTTAATCTTAAATAAAATCCTTTAAATTAAAATATAAATCTTTATTTTTAAAGAAAAATACAGACAATGACGACAACAGAATTTCCACTTTGGGAAGTATTTATACGCAGTCATGCAGGATTGCAACACAAACACGTGGGTAGTTTGCACGCCGTTGACGCGTCAATGGCTTTGGAAAACGCCCGTGACGTATATACACGCCGACAAGAGGGTGTGAGTATTTGGGTTGTCGAATCGCAACACATCTCTGCATCTGACCCTTCAGTATCTGACGCATTTTTTGAGCCTTCGAAGGACAAAATTTATCGACATCCGACGTTTTATGACTTGCCCGACGAAGTAAAGAACATTTAAAATCACCGAACCTGTGTCACGCGTTTTAAATTTTTAAATCATTCGATTTCTACCCTACCTCTACTTTTTATTTATTGTAATTCATTGATTGTCAAATGCTAACGAGCGATATGTCTTGTTAGCATTTGTCGTTTTTAGGTAGATTTATCAAACTTGGCTTATTTCTTGCACAACATAAAAGACACATTTTGCCCAAAAGCGATGTCGCAAACCACTCATTTTTGCTTTGCAAGTTCAGATACAGAATTTGTATCAAATTTATGGTAAACTTCCCCAACCCATACAAGAACACAAGAGCAAAAATTTAACATCAATCGAACCAGTGGCAGCAATTTGATTCGCTCTTAACCATTTTTTCATTTTTAAACATAGAATTTCATGATTTACAAGCCATTTCGCGGCGTAATCGTTGCTGCATTTATGTTCGTCGCAACATTTACAAAAGCTCAACCCGTTGTTACGGAGTATTTTCAAGTGTCTGAAGCATTCACGATTGACTTGAAAGATAAGAAAACGCGTGAAGTTATTTTTTCAAAAGGCGTTCTTGACGCTGAATGGTTGGCCGACAAACGGACATTCGCTATCAGCTATAACCCGTATCAAACGGACATTGATGCGGCTTTAAAACCTGTTAAAGACAAAGTCGGGAAATCAATTCTAGTCGGGCGTAACACTTTGTTTACGAGTGCTTCGCGCTTCTAAATTTTCTCTAGCCTTATGTAAGCATAGCAAAAGCGGTAGTTGGCGTCAGTCGGCCACCGCTTTTTGGTAAATAGTTAGTCGTTATTGATTTCATAACTTATTGATAATCAAGTAGTTTAATTCAGAACTATCGCAATTTGTGTTTTGGCTTTTTGGTTGCGGCATAGCTGCTAAATCTCGATAATAGTTAATGCTCACCACTTTTTTTGCGCGGTGTAACCGCGAAACAGGAAGTTTAGCGGTTACACCGCATACGAAATTGAGCTTTGAGCCTAGTGTTACCAAGATTTTGCAGCTACGCCGCAATCGGAAATTCCAAAGCAGAAACTGCTGACGTTAATCTAATCAGGAGTTTTAATTTAAAAAATATCTTTATTTTTCCTTATTTTTATTTTAATATCTTTATAAATCTTTATTTTTGAAGAATTATCTTTACAAAATTTACTTTTTATACTTTCTTTTTCCAAACCGTGTCGCCTATTCTCAATTCTTGCACAGTTCCATCTGTATTTAGCTGAAAAGAGAGCAAATCGGGTGTAAACCACGCTTTATTGTAGTGGGCTTTGAAAGTGTCGTAGTGCCAATGTTCCAAATTGGCGGACAATTTTGAGCTGAATTGTATGTTTAATTTGCCATCGTTGAGCGTGACATTTGCCTCGCCTTGAAGCGGGTCGGCGTATTTTCCGACGTATTGTGCCAAAGATACTGAGGGGGGCGTTCCATTGATGCGTTGTCGGTCTTTTCGAGCAATTGCGGAATCTCCTGTGGTTTTGAAACCATCGTAAAGTTGCTTGAAATCGGTACTCCAATCGCGTAATTCATTTGTTTTATTTGTTTTTTGATTCAAAAACGTATCAAAAATACGGTACATAATGGCGTGCCGTACTTCGGTGTGGTCGCGGTTGCCGAAGACATAAACGCCGATATTTTGAGCGGGAATGAGGCCACAAATAGCTACCGTTCCGTCCAAACTGCCCGTATGAAAATTCACTTTTTCGCCGCGATAATCGTGTTGAAACCAACCCAAAGCATAAGACATCCAATTAGGCTTCGTCAAAGTCGCGGTAGGGTAGAAGCGCGCAAGCGGGATGAGAGCGTGAGGCCGCCACAATTCCGACAATGTTTCGGCCCGAACAAGCGGTTTGCCGTTGATTTTGGTGGAATCGAGCCAAAATTGTAGCCATTTTGCCATATCATTCGCACATGACCACGCCGAACCTGCGGGAGCAATCGCATCGGCAGAGCAATCTTCAATCTTGACCAACTTTTTATTGATAAAATCATGTGGCGTTGAGCGATTTTTTTCGTTCGCCGACTGCCGCAAAGTCGGAAAAGTGTGTTTCATACTGAGGGGGTCAAAAATCCGCTTTTGAACGAAGGTTTTCCACGTCATCCCGCTTAATTTGGCGAGGACTTCACCCGCAACGAGGTACATAATATTTTGATAGGTATAACCGCCTCGCAACGAGTAAGCTGGTTTGACCAATTGAAATTTTTTCAAAATATCAGTCGAATTAAGGTCTGTCCAACCCCACAAATAATCGGCATTGCCCATGCCGCCGTTGTGGGTCAAAAGGTCTTGAATAGTCAATTCATGGGTGATAAATGGGTCATTTACCTTAAAATCGGGCAAATGTTGGACAACTTTATCCGTCCAATTCAATTTTTTTTCATCAACCAAAATGCCTAAAGCCAAGGCCGTCATGGCTTTTGTGGTCGAAGCACAACCGAAAATCGTTTGACCATCAACGCGTTCGACTTTGCCTAATTCGCGGACGCCGTAGCCTTTTGACAGTATTATTTTACCGTCTTTAACTACCGCGACCGCAAGCCCTGGCGTTTGCCAATCAACAATGGCTTTTTGGATGTAAAAATCTAAGTCGGTGACGATTTGCTCGTCGGATTGAGCCGTTATCGTTGTAAAAACGGTGAGGAATAGGGCGAAAAAGAGGCCCCTCAGTAAAAAGTTGTTCATAAGTCTTTTTTTAAGCATTTGAAAAAAGATTGAATTTGAGCGTTTTTAGTATATTTTATGGGATTTTCGTAAGGATAAATACGTGTTTTTCTTTAAATTTCTTTGTTTTCAAGTGTAAATCTTTGTTTTCAAGTGTAAATCTTTATTTATAAAGAAAATTCTGTATTTTTAAATAAATTAACTTAAAAACAAGGAAATTACTTTAAAAATAACGATTAATATAGCTATTTCTGTGTCGTTTTTTTTCTAGGTTTTGTCGTAACGTGTTTTGTCATTCAGAAGGAAACTCTATTTTTGTGTTTTTAAATGTACAAAATAGAGTTTCCTTCTGAATGACAAAACACGTTACGACAAAACCTAGATGGCACACATGAGACACAGAGAATAGAGATTCCTTCTGAATGACAAAAAAACAGATAAAACCTAGACTTTGTACAATATGACAGTTAAAAACTCAAAAGGACATTTGTCAAAGCCGCAATATCCGCTTCGTCGTTGTAAACATTCGTAGAAATGCGGACAAAATCGCCACGAACGGAAACCATCACCTTGTTTTCTTTCAATTTTGCCAACAAATTATCTGATGAGATATGCGGCGGTAATTGCAAACCAAACAGATGATGGCTACGAAATGCGGCTTTTTCAACCCAACAACCTGCGCCGCGCCATTGTTCTATAGCATTGATAGTCAATGATTTAGAATAGTTTTGGATATTGTCCACGCCGCGTTCTAGGATTTCTGACAGCGCGACAATGCCCATGGGAACGGCAATAAAATTGCTTTTTTCGCCCATATCGTAGCGAATACTGAGGGGGTGATAATCGTCTTTATAATTCAACAAATCGGCAAAATTTTCGGAATCACGCCGCGCTATCCACGTTTCTTCAACGGGTTTGCCGCCATCGAAGTACGAACTAAAATAGGCATAACTCAAAGAATACGCGCCCATTAAAGTTTTGTAACCTGCACAAATCAAGGCATCTACGCCAAAATCTTGGACATCAAAAGGCAATGCACCGACGCTTTGCGTGCCGTCAATGACTAAAATCGCTCCGACTTCATGGCAACGTTTACTGATTTGTTTCAAATTGAAAAGCGTTCCATTGGCCCAATGAATATGGCCTAAAGCGACCATAACTGTTTGATTGTCAATGTTTTCTAAAATACGTTCGTTCCAAGTCTTGCCACGATTGTCGGACATTTCGATAGGGTAGGGGATGGTATTGACGACCAAATCGCGTTCTTTTGCCAGCTCACGCCACGCA
>JAYSRS010000011.1:0-6908 GCA_043720935.1 Saprospiraceae bacterium | reverse complement strand
GAAAATCTATCAAAAAAAGGGTATAAATCATTTAGAAATGTATTCAAAAAAAAGGGGGAACATTCAAAAAGGCGGCTTAACAAGCCAGTTTCAAACCCACGTTAGGTTTTAACTACTACCCCACCGAAATTCGACATCCCAAATCCGACATCGAATCACGGGTTTTGCATATATTCCTTTGGTGTCATACCCGTTTTTGATTTAAAAAAGCGGCTAAAATCGCTGTGATTTTGCTGCGACAATTTGTAAGCAATTTCACTGATTTGCATATCGGTTTGTTTCAATAACACTTTTGCTTCAAGTATAATCATTTCATTTAGAAGGTCTTGTGCGGATTGTCCGACTGTTTTTTTGACACATTTATTGAGGTGATTCGGCGATACGGCGAGCATATCGGCGTATTCCGTCACTTTTTGTTTTTCGTAAATATGACGTGACAAAGCATCTTTAAAATTCTGCGTAATCATCAAAGCGGTGTCTTTTTTGAACGGCACGACGGGCGCGTAAAACCGTTTAGCTTCCGTGAAAAGCGTCAACAAATAGACCATAATAATGTCAAAATTGTCGATATTTTCTTTTTCGGATTCCGTTTCAAGGCGGCGTAAAATATTGATTATAAAGGATTTAGCTTGTTCGTCCACCTCAATAACAGGATTGCCAATGAATTGCAAAAAAGGAAAATCGCGGAGAATATTATGCTGCGGCAAGTAGTTTGTGAACAAATCAAAATTGAAATGGCAATAGTACCCCTCTGTATCTTCGTTCATAAACTCATGATTTGTAATCTGATAGGCGGGTAAAAAAAACAGCATATTTGCGCCAATATCAAACGGACTTAATGCCTTGCTGCGGCGCGTCGAGCCTTTGGTCAAAAACAAAAAATCATAGACCTCCTTGCGGTGCGGCGGCAAAGGAAATTGAATTTTATCGCGGTAATCTTCCAGCCGATTGATGTGAAAAAGATGGTGAAATGGCTTTAAAATCGGCGCGTTCTGCGTCCTATCGAAATGATAATCCTTCATTTCGTTCAAGGCCCAAATCGGTATTTCAGCAGGTTTTGCCATGATGATTTTTTTATTGATGGGCCACTGATTTGACTGATTTTGCAGATTTGCACTGATTTTTTTGTCATTAAGTGTTCCATCTTAGAAAGATTCCTTCAATCTTCCTAAGATTTTGCTCGAATCAAAATCTTAGGAAGATTGAAGGAATCTTCTTAAGATATATAAAATCAAAACTCTGTGTTCTATGTGAACTCTGTGTGAACTTTACGCTAACGCACCGCCGTCAACAGGCATTGCCAAACCCGTGATAAACGATGATTCATGCGAACTCAACCACAAAATAACGTCGGCCACTTCTTCGGGTTGCCCCATGCGTTTCATGCGTTGAAAATTGATAGCTTGTTGCTTGGCTTCTGCGTTGTAGGCCAATTTTCGACGGCCTTCCATAATCATCGGCGTTTCAATCACTGTCGGGCAAATACAATTTATACGAATATTTTTAGTGGCGTATTCTATTGATGCTGTTTTAGTTAGGCCAACAACACCGTGTTTTGATGCCGCGTAAGGCGAATTGTCGGGTTGCCCAATCAGACCCGCCGCCGATGATAAATTGACAATCTGAATGACAAAAAAATTAGTGGTCCATTTTTAGTTCAAAATGCTCCACAAACGGCGGATTTTCAAAGAACGGCCCAATCAAAGCACGCCATTCCGTGAACAATTCAGAGCCTCTGAACCCCTCAGTATGTGCCGCCAAAGTGGCCCATTTTATGAGTAAAATGTAGCGATTCGGCGTCTCAATGCACTGATGAAATTCATGGCTTATGTAGCCGTCAGCCCGTTGCAAAACGGCTTGGGCTTGCGCCAAATGCTGTTCAAAATCGGCATTTGTGCCGTTTTTTATGTCAATTTTTGCTAATTCTAAGACCATTTTTATTATTTTTGAATGGCCCACAGATTGAACTGATACGACTGATTTACACTAATTTTTTAATCCTATTTAATTAAAAAAAATCAGTGTAAATCAGTCGCATCCGTCTAATCAGTGGGCCATAAATTAGACAACTGTATTTCTTAAAACGCCGATACCTTCAATTTCCAATTCGACGACATCCCCTGCTTCAAGAGGCCGATGCACACTAAAATTATTTTCAATCAAACTCCCCCACCCGACTGTACCCGAACCGAGCATATCGCCTGGAAAAAGCGACACATCATTCTCCGAAGCCCGTTGAATTTGCTCTGGAAAAGCCCAAAAAACAGTGTTATAATTGCCTTCGGTGATGGTTTGATTGTTGATTTTAGCGGTCATTTTCACGTCAAATCGCTCAAAATTAGCGGTTGGAAAACGCAAATGTGCGGGAAAATTCTCCTTTGAAATCGTGCAGCGATACTGTTCCATTTCGTCCTTCGTCACGATGCACGGGCCAATCGAATTAGCAAAATCTTTACCCTTGTGCGGGCCAAGCGGAGGGCCGCCGCCTTCTCTTTTTTGAGTGGCACGGGCCGACCAATCATTGAAAACAGTGTAGCCAAAAATGTAGTCTTCGGCGTCTTCCGCCTTGATATTGACCCCTTTTTTGCCCAAAATGACGGCTATTTCAAGCTCTAAATCCAAGCGTGTTTCGTGAATTGGTTTTTTTATAGCATCATCCAAACCATAAATTGCTTGGTGATTTGTGAAGTAAAAAATGGGTATTTCGTACCAAATTTCACCGACGGTATGCCCAAAAGTTTTCGTTGCGTTGAGCATGTGTTGCTCAAAACCGATGAAATCTCGAAAACTGCGCGGGTTCGGCAACGGGGCTAACAATTGAATTTCAGACAGCAAGTACTGAGGGGTAGTATTTTCCAAATTATTGTCTTTAATAATTTGAAAATACTGCTCATGCTTGTCAATAAACGTCAACATATCGTTTGGCAAACGGCTGTCGGTTAGTTTCATATCTACCACGCCGTTACCTTTTATCCAGCCGATGTGGATGCCGCCTTTTTTATTTTTAAACGTAACTAATTTCATATCAACTATTTATACTTTTTAAAAAAATCAAATTGGCGCAGCCAATGCCGCCAACGCCTTTCCCATCGTCGCCCCCATATTCGCACCTTCGGGCAACGGAATGCCTTTCCACTCCATTTGTTCCCATTCGGCCAACTGATTTGAGACATCAACAATCATTTTACAACGGTCATAACGGCGCGTCATATAGTTCTCCAAAGCCGTTTCAACACTAATATCTTTCGCCAATTCTTCGGCTAAAACGACGGCATCTTCAATCGCCAAGGCTGCACCAGAACCCAACTGAGGAATCGTTGCATGAGCCGCATCGCCAAGCATCACCACACGGTTTTTGTACCACGGGGCAGACATCATCAAGGTTTTCAACGGACTATATATTATCTTTTCTACTTCTGTTATTTGCTCAATCACGCCTTGCACCATCGGCGCGGGGAAGTCACGTAGATAGGCTTGCAAGCGCGGAATCATCTCGGCTTTCGGAATAATCGGATTGTCTTCGCCTTCTGACGAGACGACGAACATATACATCGTGTCGGCGGTCATTGGAATCAAGCCAACTTTCGCTTTTTTGCCAAAAAACATATAACCCGTTTCCAATTCCGCAGGCCGTTTAAACGGATAACGCCACACCGAGGAGTTGATATACTGAGGGGTATAGTCACCAAAAACAAGGCTGCGGACTTTGGAATAAATGCCATCGGCACCGACAACGAGTTGATAAGACCCCTCAGTATTGTCGCTGAATTTGACCGTTACGCTTGTCCCTTCGTTATCTAATTCATTGACAGTCAAACCCATACGAAACGTAACGCCGTTTTTAACCGCCGCTTCATGCAAGACATCGTGTAGAATTTTTCTAGAAATACCGTTGTGAATCGGAAAACGACCGATAGGTGGGCTACCAATTTCTGCAAATGAAAACCCCGTCGGCGCACACATTTTGACCTTGCCATAGGGCGAACCGCGCCGCATTGCTTCGTCGGCAACACCGAGCGCATCTAAGGCACGCAACGCATTCGCTTGTTGAATAATACCAACGCCATAAACGTTAAATTTTTGGTTCAATTCAACAATTTCGGCATCCATACCCGCCCGACGCAAGGCGATACCTAATGATAAGCCGCCGAGACCACCGCCGACGATGAGGACTTTTTTGATAGAAGACATTGCTTGTTGTTTTCGTAATTAAAAATTAAAAATTGAGAATTAAAATGTGCAAACAACTGATTGTTAGTAAATTACAAATTTTTATTTGACTTTTTACGGCGGCGTAGCTGCCAAATCTCGGTAATATTTAAAGTCTATCGCCACTTTTTTTATGCGGTGTAACCGCAAAATGAGCGATTTAGCGGTTACACCGCTTTGGAAATTGGACTTATATATTAAGTATTACCGATATTTTGCAGCTACGCCGCAATTAGAAAAGTCAAAGCGGAAATTGCTGATATATTTTAGCCGTTTTGCTTTACGGAGCAAGTGCCGTTGCTACCGTCATTATTTCAAAAGTCTGCCGCCGTCAACGGGAATAATTGACCCCGTTGTGAAGCGTAAATACGTAGCCAAAGCAAAAATTGTATCAGCCACATCTTCAGGCGTAGCCAATCTACTGAGGGGGGTCAAATTTTCTTGCATTTGCAAATAAGCAGGGTCAACCGTCTTGGCATATTCACCCAAAACCCAACCTGGCGATACCGACACAACGCGAATTTTCGGGGCCAAGGCCCTTGCTAATGAACGCGTTATGCTGTCAACCGCCGCTTTTGAAGCGCAATAGGCGACATTGCTGCCAATGCCTGAAATCGCCGCAACCGATGAAATGTTGACCACCAAAGCGTTTTGAGTTTCGTTCCTACTGAATGACAAAGAATTTTGAGTTGCTGCTAACAACATCTCTTTACACGCCCGAATCATTGCAAACGTGCCTCTGACGTTGGTTTGCATGATTTTATCAATCCATTCATCCGTCAAGCCGTCTAAATCGTCGTGTGAAACAGGCTTTGTTATGCCAGCGTTATTGACCAAAATATCAAGTTTACCATATTCATTTTTTATAAAATCAGATAAGGCGTTTAACCGTTCAATATCCGTCGTCGGCGCGTGAAAAACCGCAACCGATTTCGGATTTGGGATGTCGGATGTCGGCGGAGCGTTTCCGACATCCGACATCCCAAATCCGAAATTGAGCCCCCTCAGTATTTGGGCTAAACTTTCGGCTTTTTCGGCGTTTGAATTATAGGTGATGATAACGGACGCGCCTTCTTGTGCCAATTTTTTACAAATTGCCGCGCCAATGCCGCCCGCGCCACCCGTTACGAGGGCCACTTTATTTTTTAACAACTCACCCATTGATTGACGTTTAATATTTTTTTTATTTCCGTAGGAAAGTTGATTAAAACGCTTATTTTTTCAAGCGGCGAACCCGAATATCAGCCTGTTCTTGATGCCCTGCAAAATGCTCCAAGGCGCACAATCTTGAACAATATTCACCAATCAAAACGCTGGCTTCGTCGGTCAAAATGCGTTGATAAGAATGGGTTTTGATAAATTTTCCGACCCACAAACCACCTGTATAACGTCCTGCCCGTTTTGTCGGCAAGGTATGATTTGTACCAATAACTTTATCACCATAACTCACATTCGTCCGCGCCCCCAAGAACAACGCCCCGTAATTCGTCATATTTTTAAAGAAATAATCGTCATCGTCCGTCATAATTTGTACGTGTTCGCTACAAATCCGCTCGGCTTCTTGAAGCATTTCTTCTTTCGTATCGCATAAAATAATTTCGCCATAATCACGCCATGCCACGCTTGCAATGTCGCGGGTATTCAAGCGTTTTAAGACATTTTCTATTTGAAACGGCAGTTCTTCGGCGATTTTTTTACTATTCGTAATGCAGACCGCAGGGGAATTCGGGCCATGTTCAGCTTGCCCCAAAAGGTCAACGGCGACCAATTCAGCATCTACCGTATCATCACAAATGACCATTGTTTCCGTTGGCCCTGCCAAAAGGTCAATGCCGACACGGCCAAATAATTGCCGTTTTGCTTCCGCAACGTAGGCATTTCCCGGCCCAACGAGCATATCAACCGCATGAACGGCGTCATTTTCACCGTCCGCAGGTGCGCCTAAAGCCATAAGCGCGACGGCTTGAATACCGCCTAACACATAAATTTCATCCGCTCCCGCCAAGGCTTGTGCCGCGACAATCGCCGCCGCAGGTTTGCCCTCGTAAGGCGGCGCGCAGGCAATAACGTGCTTGACACCCGCCACTTTTGCCGTCAAAATGCCCATGTGCGCCGAGGCCAAAAGCGGATATTTACCGCCAGGCACATACGCCCCGACTCGATTGATAGGAATATTTTTATGCCCCAAAATCACGCCGTCGAGCGTTTCCACTTCAACATCGCGCAAGCCCAACATCTGAATTTGGGCAAAACGCTTGATTTGCGTTTGAGCAAATTTGATGTCTTCAATGTCTTGCGCTGTTAGGCTATCAATGCACGACTGTATTTCAGCCGCCGTCAATTTAAAGGATTTTGGCGTCCAATTATCGAATTTTGCACTGTAATCCTTGATAGCCGCCCAGCCGCGTGTCTCAATATCGGCTAATATCGTTTCAACCGTTTTGGCGACTTGTTGGTCAATGTCGCGTTTTTCTTCGGCAGGTTTGCCTGTTTTGATGTATTGTACCATTTTATACGCATTAGATTTTATGGGCCACTGATTAGACGGATGCGACTGATCAGTGGCCCATAAAATCAAAAAAAAAATCAGTGTAAATCAATCTAAGGAACGTTAAGTAAATAAAAGCGTATTTTACTGGCTCTTTCTCGCTGCGCTCGAAAATCGCCATCTGAAGGATTTTTTAGGAGGCAGCTTGTTT
>JAYSRS010000010.1:0-21069 GCA_043720935.1 Saprospiraceae bacterium | reverse complement strand
ACGATTTTTTAACAAAAAAACAACGTCGCCCCTTAAAAATTCTTTCTCGCACGCCTTTCGAGCGAAGCGAGAAACAGTGCGTAACAATTCTAAAAACATATAAAACGTACTACTGAGGGGTATAAGCCCCTCAGTATTTTCACCATTTTGAAACACGTGATTACGTAAACTATTGGTTGGAAACCACCATTTTATTTGTCTTTAAAATTTTGCCATCTACATATAGATGATACAAAAAAAGACTATTAGGCAAATCATTAACAGGCATCTTAATTTCACCACAGCATTGCGATAGTGGAAATTCACGGAGCAATTTGCCTGATAAATCAAATAGACGAATGTCCGCTTTTTTAAATACGCCTGCAATATTATACTTGATAGTCGTTGTTGAAGCCGTTGGGTTGGGTGTGTGCATCAATTGAACTTCCAAAGGCGTATTTTTACCAAAAGTTGGCTGATTGTCAATGTTCTCTACAGGTTTGATGTCAGGCACAGAATCTTTCATTTCTGTTGTTTTTATTTTTTCGGCTTCCGCTATCATATTACCTTCATTAGCTACAAGTGCTTGATTCCTAACACCGCAAGACGCACCATTATTGCAGGTAATGCTACAAGAAGTGGTTTCAGCCCAGTAACAATCGTTGGAAATACGGTGATAGACTTTGTAATAGTTTCCTTCACCCAAGTTTGGCAGATTGCTGAAAGTATATGAATGCAACAAGCCACCTCCATCGGTACTAATAACTGTAGAAGCAACTGTAGAAACAACAACACCTACCACTTTCTCCAAACGCCAGATACTCGTATGCGTGCAAGGTGTGGATGCTGCTAAACTGACTGTAATCCCCATTTTAGAAGCTGCAGTACCGACTGAACACGTTGTACTCACATTGAAAGCCGCATTGACAGGGCAAAATTTAGCTGGGTCTTTCGCGGGGGCAGTTGGTACGACTAAATTAAGACCTTTACAACCCGTTTGGGTATTTGTTACAACTACAAATAATAGTTGTAAATCTGTGAGTATTGTTGTAAAGGTATTCACCGTGGTTGTGCCAAGTAAAGTGGATGAACCAACGAGATTACCTTTATACCATTGGTACGTGTAATTTCCTGTGGGTGACACAGTTGCTGTCAAGGTTACAGGATCATTAGAGCATTGCCGTTGTGTTGGTGCCATAATAAGTGTTACTGCTGGTACTGGATTGACGAAAATTGCTTTAGCACCTTGTCTTGGGCAACCTTTTTCATCCGTGAAAGCAACGGATAACATATGAGAACCAGAACTAAGAGTCGTTGGCGTTGAATAAACATTAGCCCCATTTCCTACAGAAATACCATCCAACTTCCAATCACAATAAACAGCAGAACTCGCGCCAATAGCGGTGTACTTAATGGCAGTACCAGCACAATAAGTATAGGCACTACCTACTATTAATATGCGAGCTGTTTGGCAACAATCATTGAAAATGACGAGCGGGTTTGTATTACTGACGACCTTAAACTTTTTAGTTACGGTATTGTATTCTACAACAGGTTGATTTGCTGCTGGATGTGCATCATTGTAACCCGTTTTGAATCTGACGCAAAGACTATCAGACTCACTTCCGCAAAGCTTAATTGTGTAGGTAGTTTCCACCTGCATCCAGCCTAAATTTGGCCTACTAACATACTCACGCCAATCTGTCGAGTAACCACCATTAGTATTATATAGCCTAGAAGACAATTGAAGTGAGCTATTAGGTGAGGTGACACAGAGATTTACCTGTGTGGTATTAGGCCCATTGTCTTTGATAATAATTACAAAGTCGTGAATCGGTAAAACAACATTGTTTTTAGCCTGCAATGCGTAAATCAAGGCAGACAAAATGCAAAGGGTAAAAGAAACTTTTTTCATTGTAAAGTAATTTAAATTGTTTATAAAAATGATGAATGAATTTTAATATCAAAAAAGAGCGTTTATACTGAGGGGGTATCTATCCGTCCCGTTTTTGATGGAACAAAGGTGCGGTGAGTAGCAGTATCTAAAAATTAGAATATTTTAATAAAATTCCTAGAAAACGTTTGATTATTAAGCAGTTAAGCATTAAAAAAAAGCCCTTCTCCCGTGAGGAAGAAAGGCTTTTTTTTATAAAACGAAGAATGTTAGGTTACTGAAGTTTAACAAGTTTCTGAACAGATTTCTTTGTACCATCGTCAAAATGTAAGAAGTAAATGCCTTTTGGTAATCTTGAAGCATCTATAGTTTTGTTATGGCTACCTGTCATTTCTTCTAGGTTGATGGCCTGTACTATTTTACCCGTCATATCCAAAAGATGGATAGAAACGGTGGTGTTTTCCATCAATTCATAGTTTAATATGAGCGTTGTACTGAACGGATTTGGTGCAACTATTAAGTTATTTCCTCCTTTATTCGCGGCTTTTAAAGCCGTTTGTTCCGTCGTTACCACCTCAATGTCTTTAAATATTTGAGCTGCGGCGGTTGTGTTGCCTTGATTGTTGGCGACTAAGTTAAATTGAGAGCAACTAGGCACAGCATTCCAAGAAATAGTTATTCTGTTGACCGACGGGCGTGTGATAGTGAGGTTATTCGGTGCGGAAAGGTCGCATACGGGGGCAAAAGGTGGATTTTCGCCCACCGCCAAAGGTGCTGAAAAAGCCGTGACAGACAAAACTGTCGCCAAAAAGAGCATTGAGAGAAACGTACAAAACTTCATAAAGTAGGGTATTTTGATGTGAAAATGAGAATTTTATTATTAGGTGCAAAATTCATCTAATTTGGTGATACAACCCGTTAGATTTTTTTCATATTTTTCCACTTTGAAATGTATCACGCTACTAAATAGTTAAAAAATGTCGAAAAACAAACTCTCTCGTACTCTACAAGCCTTCAAATCGTCTGAAATCAATGGTTTAGAGGCGGCTCTCCAATCGGTTCTTTTCAATAATGAGAACAATGCAAAACAACTTTCCGAGTTTTTCAATTTGATGAAAGCCCGTAATTTTGATTTTGATGATGAAAATATCCAAGAAGAAGTATTTAAAAAGATGTATCCCAACAAAGCGGTATCGCTCATGGAGGTTGCTAAACTCCGCACGGGCTTGCAAAAAGTGGCTGAAAAGTATGTGGTATATAAAAAATACTGTGTAGAAAGCTCTGAAAGTACGCAAAACCTAGCGATTGCCGAATTTTATAGAGAACATTACCACGAAATAGGCGACTTCAGCCAAGCCCAAGATGCCTTATCGCAAACAACAACTTCTTTTGATGATTTGCAATATGGCACTAATATGTACCGTCTGCAAATTAAAATTTATTATGATAAAGGAGAGTCAGAATTGTTTGAATCCTTTACAGGAAGATTTAAAAATTATCTTCATTTGAGAAACGGTAAGACTATCTCGCAAGGTATTTATTTGTCTAACAACAATTTTAATAATAAAATCGCTAGAATTGCAAAATTAAGGGAAGAACTACCGCTTGTCTCTGTCAAAAAAGCCGATATTTACAAGATAGAATTGGACAAAATGGCCAAAGACATACGCAACGATAAATCAATTGCCGAACGGGATTGGTTACTAAAAAGCATCGAAACACTGATTGTAAACTAAATTTTAATAATGCATCAATGAAATACGCCACTATCCACTACCACAATTACCTCGAATTGGAACAATTGCTGTCGGCTCAAAACCCGCGTAGCGCAGCAATTGGCGAACCCGCACACGATGAAATGTTGTTCATCGTTGTCCATCAAGTCTATGAATTATGGTTCAAACAAATCATTCACGAACTGCATTCCGTTGTCGCATTTTTTGGCGATGACAAGGTGGATGAGCGCAATATTGGGCTGATGATTGCCCGATTAGACCGCATTATCGAGATTCAAAAGCTGCTGATTGAGCAAATTAAGGTCATGGAAACCATGACGCCTTTGGATTTCTTGGAATTTCGGAGCGTTTTGTTCCCCGCGTCGGGTTTTCAGAGTTTTCAATTTAGATTAATTGAAACGCTTTTGGGTTTAACAAACGACAACCGACTGACGTATAGTGGACAGCCGTTTGATTCGGTTTTTGAACAAAAACAGCGCGATATACTGAGGGGGGTCTCTGAAAGGACGTTGTTCGATGTCGTGGCCGCTTGGTTGGAACGAATGCCGTTTTTGAAGTTTGAAGGCTTCGATTTTTTGGAAAATTACCGCGTTGCCGTCGGCAAAATGTTGGCCACAGAGCAAGCGAACATATTGGATAACAACTATTTAAACGATATGGAAAAAGAGATGCGTTTGCGGATGCTTGGCGCAACGGATTCTTATTTTCAATCCATTTTTGACGAAAAAAACCACAAACAAGCTATTGCCGAAGGGAAATTGCGCTTGTCTTATCGTGCCACAATTGCGGCTTTGTTGATTACGCTCTACAACGATGAACCGATTTTGCAACAACCTTACAATCTTATAAGCCGTCTCACCACGATTGACGAAAATCTCACGACGTGGCGTTACCGACACGCGCAAATGGTGATGCGAATGCTCGGTAAAAAAATCGGTACGGGCGGTTCATCAGGCCATGATTATTTGAAGAAAACGGCAGAACAACACGCCATTTTTGCCGATTTTCACAACCTCTCAACGTTGCTCATTCCGCGTTCGGCCTTGCCCGAATTGCCTAAAAACTTGAAAAGAGAATTGGGGTTTTACTTCTCGACAATGGGTGAGTAAAATTGTGGCAATAATAGCCCCCCTCAGTATAGATGCTCAAAACCCTTGCAAAACGCACGTTTTGCAAGGGTTTTGAGCATCTATACTGAGGGGGTGCTTTTTTGCAGAATTAGAACGGGTAGGATTTTATAGAATTTAACAGAATTTTAGACGCCGTGTTAAATAATAGATAAGGCGTTGCCCTATTCTAATCGCCTACGCTACCTCAGAGCTTTAAAAGTTGAAATGCGACTTTCAAACCATCAAAGCCCTGTAAGGGCATTATTGATTAGGATAGGACAACGCCCTATTAATGTGTAACGCTCTATTAATTAGTAAACCCTATTAACGGGTAAACCCTAAATGTTTTATCAATAATTCGGATTTTGCGCCAAACCCGCTGCCTTCACTTCACGGCCTGGAATCGGCAAAATGCTGCGGAACTCAGCAACACCGATGTCCGTTTTTAAGCGGCGCATCCGTGCCAAATCGAAATAACGGTGGCCTTCAAAATTGAATTCGGCGCGGCGTTCTTCCAAAATAGCGGTTCTGTAAGCATCGTCCGTCAAGACCATTGCGGGTGTGAGTGCAAAAATTGACCGCTTTGTCCGAAGCGCATTGATGTCAGCCAAACCCGCTACCCTACCCTTGGCTTCGGCACGAATCAAGTACAGTTCGGCCAAACGGATGATGTAGGCAGGATTGTCGCGGACATCTTCGCCACGGTATTTTTCCGTTCTCCCATTCGGATGAATCGTTGCATCATTGGCTGTTGAATCAAAATTGAGCATCTCAATCCGCACATCGTTGCCCCGCGTCGTAAAAAAAGTATTTAGGGATTCTGCCGCCATAAAATTGACTTCGGGACGTGCTGCACCATCGCGCACGTAAGTCAATGCGTTGTAAGCACTTTTGTTTTGAAGCTCAAAAGCCAATTCAAAAATGGATTCGCTCGTGCGGCGTTGTGTAAAAACGGTGCTGTAATCAGCTGCATCGAGGAGGCGGAATTTATTGCCGTCAATCACTTTTGAGGCGAACACATTTGCCTTTGCCAAGTCTTTTTGATACAAATAAACCCTTGCTAGTAAAGCATTTACCGTGTTTAGGTTCACATACTGAGGGGCCTCTTTTGTGGCATCTAACAACGCTGCTGCCGCCGTCAATTCGTCCGTAACGATTTTATAAACAGCCGCAACCGTTGCCCGTGCGGGTACGTCGCTGATGGCTTGAACGGTCGTGACAATCGGCACACCGAAACTAGAAGACGTGTTCCAATGCTCGCCAAAATAGCGCAACAAGTCGAAATGCGCCAACGCTCGAATGGCTCTCGCTTGGCCTTCAATGTCTTTTTTACGGCTCGACGAGAGGTCAGTAATGTTTGGCAAAGCCGTCAAAAGGCCGTTGCAATTGGCCACAACGCGGTACATCGACAACCATAAATCTTCAACCAACGTATTGGCTGGTGTCACGGCTTTGGTACCCAATTCGTCGAGCGAAATGACTTGATAACCGCCCGTCACGGCATTGTCCGTCACGGCTTCACCAATGAGCAGATATTGGCCACCGTAGTAACCTTTTTGCTGCATTGAACTGTAAATGCCCAACAAAGCAGCTTCGGCACTCGCCCCGTCTTTGATGGCATCGGCTGCTGAAACATCGTTGGGCGACACTTCGTTGAGCAGATTGCACGCCGAAAATGCGGCGGTAAGCATTAAGAATAATAAGAGCTTAATCGCTTTCATATTTTTATATTTTTTAGCAACAACTTTTGTCCACGAATAAATCAAGTCGTTATAGTTTTTTAAAATTTCAAATTTACCCCAAACAAAAACGTCCGCGCCGAAGGGTACGCGCCATAATCAACCCCCGCCGTGCGGTCAGACAAACCCCCGTTTGACGATACTTCGGGGTCGAAACCTTTGTAGCCCGTCAAGACGTAGAGATTTTGCGCTTCCGCATAGACACGTACGCCTGCAATGCCTTTGATGTTGCGGAACGTATAACCCAAGTTGATGTTTTGAATGCGGAAAAACGAGGCATTTTCAACGAATTGCGACGAGTTTTGGTAGAAATTTTGATTAATAAAAGACGCCCGACCGTATTCCGCTACATCACCCGCTTTTTTCCAACGGTTTAACACGTTTGTCGTGTTATTGGCATAAACCGAACTGACACCGCCTTCGTTGCCCCAACCCATGTTTTCAGTCGTTGCGCGAATAAGATTATAGACTTGATTGCCTGCCGAATAACGACAGAAAATATTGAGGTCTAAACCTTTATACGTCAATGTATTTGTTAAACCACCAAAAAAAGTTGGTAGGGCTTTGCCAATAACTTGGGCGTCGTTGTAGTCAATTGCGCCATCGGCATTCGTATCTTCAAAAGTCATATCACCCGTTTTCGGGTCAACGCCCGTTGATTTTAGACCATAAAACGAGCCAATGGGTTCGCCAATTTTCAAGATGTGCGTGGCTTCCAAATCACTGTATGCATTCAACAAAATATTGTCCGCGCCAAGTTTTAATATCTTATTTTGAGCAAAAGTAGTGTTAAAATTAACTGTCCATTTCAAAGCCGCCCCCCTCAGTATTTGAGCGTTTACGTTGGCTTCAACACCAATATTCCGCACTTCGCCATTGTTGCGCGTGACCGTTGCAAAGCCCGTTGTCCCTGCAATCGCATCTTCGCTCAACAAGCGGGTTTTGACGGAATTAAAAAACTCAATCGCGCCGTTGAAGCGACCACCTTTGATTTCGTAGTCAATACCAAAGTTGAAAGAAGTATTTTTCTGCCATGTCAAAGTCGGGTCTGCGATGTTTCGCATTTGCATCCCCGCCTTGCCATCGTATTTCGACGCCGTGTAGAAACTCACATTTTGGAAATCGCCAATCTCTTGGTCGCCCGACAAACCGTAGCTTAAACGGATTTTAGCATCGGTGAAAATACCTTTCAACGGTGCGAAAAATTCTTCATCGCTTATCCGCCAAGCCGTTGCGATGGCAGGAAATGAGCCGTATTGGTTGTCTTTTGAAAACCTTGACGAGCCGTCTGTCCGAATACTCGCCGTGATGAAATAGCGGTTTGCGTAGTCATAATTGATACGGCCAATGTAAGAAATCAAGGCAAAAGCCGTTCCCGACGATGGTGCAGCGATGATGTTGGCCGCACTAGCCAATTTTTTAAAGCCAATCGGCGGAAAACCTTGGCCAATCGCCATATTGCGTTCAATGGCCGTGCGTTGCAAGCTCGCCGCGCCTAAAACGGTAAAATTGTGCTTGTCAAAAGCGCGATTGTACGTCAAGGTATTTTCATTGAGCCACGTCACGTTGCGGAAAGAGGCTTCAAGTGCTTCACCACCGACATTCATAGCGTCGTTTGTCAAGGCCGATTTAAACTGATTGTCGAACAAAAACGTCGCATCGGTTGACCAAGCCGTTCTCGCTTTCAAGTGCTTATTAAAGTCAAATTGGCCATAAGTAGTCGCCAAAATGCGGTACGTGTTGGTGTACGCCTCAATTTCGTTGGCCGATTTGTACGGATTGTCCGACAACCAGCTTGATTGATAATTGGTATAATCGGCGTAAGAACCGTCCGCTTCTCTAATCGGCATGAACGGCGACGCGCCCAAAGCATTCGTCACGATACCCGTGTAAGTATTGTCGTTGAAACTCCGACGATTGCGCGAGTAGGCAAAATTCGTTGTTGCACCGACCGTAAATTTTTCCGTCAGATTGTGGTCAATGTTGAGTTTGTAAGTCAAACGGCGATAAAAATTGTTGATAATGACGCCCTGTTGGTCAAAATAACCAAGGCTTGTATAGTAACGTGTGTCATCGTTACCGCTTCTAAACGACAATTCGTAGTTGTTAATCGGTGCAGCACGCGTAATGGCGTTCAACCAATCGGTGTTGGCACTCTTTGTAAGGTCAAAATTGTCCAAAGGGTCGGTCAATACTGAGGGGTCAAAATCAGCCCCGAAAACGGTGTTGTCCTTCTTATATAAAGCCAAATCGTTGGCACGACCTTCTTCAATCAAGTCAACAAATTGCTGCGAATTCATAAACTTAATGGGCCTTGCGACGCGCTGAACACCCGTATAATAATTGAAATTGGCTTCGGGACGGCCTTTTCTACCGCGTTTTGTCGTAATCAACACAACCCCGTTCGCAGCACGCGCACCATAAATCGCGGCGGCGGCGGCATCTTTTAGAATCTCGACCGACTCAATATCGTTTGGATTAACGTCAGAAATAGAACTCGTTGTTTGTCCTTGACCCGTTGTACTACCACTCAAATCGAACGATGTTGACAAAGAGGAATTGCTTTCGGCGAGCTGCGGAATGCCATCAATGACGTACAATGGCGCGTTGTAACCACGAATCGACACCAACAAACCCGCTCCAGGTGTTCCCGAAGGGCTAATCACGTTCATACCCGACACACGGCCTTGAAGGCTCGACGCAAGGTTTGAAACGGGTAAATCTTTGATATCATCGGAACGGACGGACGAGATTGCACCCGTCAACTGACTTTTTTTCTGCGTCCCGTAACCAATCACAACCACATTTTCGAGGGTAGAAATAACGGGTTTCAAGGCAACGTCTAACTTTGCCTGTTTATTGACGGCAATTTCAACGGTTGAAAAACCAACTGCGGAAAAAATGAGGGTTTCATCACCAGGAATTCTAAGCGTGTAGTTGCCTTCAAGGTCGGTCAATGTGCCACGGTTGTTTTTGCTTTGCAAGCGAACGCTGACACCAGGAATCGGCTCGCCGTTTTCAGATTCTGTTACGCGACCAGCCACTTGCATTTCTTGAGCGTAGGCTGAACACGTAAGGAATAGGCACAGGATTGAGAACAGTAAATGTCGTTTCATACAATAAATTAGTGAACTTTAAAATTTGAGTAGTAGAATAATGTCGTTGTTTTGTCTTGTATTTACGGGCAAATCAACGTATTTTATTGATTTACGGCGGCAAGGTAGGAAAAAAAAAGTTACGCATATAAGTCTTTCTCATTTAAAAAACACTCTTTTATGGTTATCATAAAGCCCATAACTGCTATTGTCCTCGCCGCAGGTCTTTCGCGCCGCATGGGCAACGCAAACAAATTGTTGCTCCCTTTCGGGCAATCAACAATTCTAACAACCACCTTAACTAACATTTTAAGTGCCAAAATCGGTGAAACCCTAGTCGTCATCGGCCACGAAGCCCCAGATGTTCAAGCTACTTTAACAGCGTGGCGCGACCTTAAGGTCGCACCACTAACCAACAAGCACTACGAAAAAGGCATGACCACAAGCATTCAAACGGGTGTTGCCGCCGCCGATGCAATGAGTTTAGGCTACATGATTTGCCTTTCTGATATGCCGTTTATCACGCCTTCGGAATACGTATTTTTGGCTCATGCGTTTTTAAAAATTTTGGAAACAAATACACAAGCCATCGTTCAACCCATTTTCAAGGGAAAACGCGGCAATCCGACAATTTTCTCTAGTTTTTATCGACAACACATCTTAGAACTAAGGGATACTGAGGGGTGTAAACCGATTGTTCAAGCCCACGCGGCGCACGTCTATTTGGTTGACATGCCGACAGATTCAGTGTTGCGGGATATTGATACGAAGAGTGATTATGAGGCTTTTTCTTCTTAAATGATAAAAATACGCTATTTTCTTACGTTTGATGGTTTATTTCGACGCAGACAGTCTAAAATTCAAACGCCTTGAAAACAGGTGTTTTCAAGGCGTTTGAAAGTCAAATACAGAGGGGGGGAAATGATGGATATTACTATTTTCCTATCGGCTTAATCACAAACCCATACGTATATTTCTTCCCTTTCAAACGATACGCCTCATGCGTTTCTGCGCCCCAAGAGGTATCACCACCAACACCGCGTTGCGCCAAATCTATGTGCAAAGTGACGAAAGGCCGTTTAATAATGTCCGTTGTATGTCGGTTTTTCTTTGTATTGCCTTCATCAAAATCTTCGGTTAGTTGCGACATCGCGCTAAAACACAATGGTTGTAAGCCTTCAACGCTGAGGCCAAATCCTTCCGCATTTGTCAGTTTTAGCCACCGCATATCCGTTTTGTAGCCGCTTTCTTGGGGGCGAATGTAAGTGCGCGTCCAGCCATTTTCGGTATTGTCGTTGTGCAAACCAACGAACGCCGCCGTGTTTCTATCCGCATAATTTTCCCAAGGCCCACGACCATACCACGCCACTTGATTATAAGCATCGGGCAAGCCAAAACGCATACCCATACGCGGCATTTCAGGGGCTTCGCTATCCTCGGGCAATTCTATGGTCGCATTGATTTGTACCGCACCATCGTTTTTGATAAGGTAATTTAGCGTATAATCGGCGCGTACATCGGGAAGTCGGTAAACGACCGTCACAGGCACCCCCTCAGTATTTTTGTCGCCAACGGTAATGTTTTTCACTTTTTTACGCGTATGCGCCGACATCCAAACACGGGCGTAATTTATAAAATCATTGCCAAAATCATTGTCCGTCGGCGCGCGCCAAAAGTAAGGCTCGGGGAAAAAACCGCCGACAATATTATTGTTTTTGTAAGACAAACGGTCAATATTGCCATTGCGAAGGTTAATCGCGCCGCCAATATCGCCCGAAGTGAAACGGATAACATTCTCGTTTTTCTCAATTTTCAAATCGCCCGTTGTGGTTGTGTTTCGGTCAAAATAGTTTGAATTGCCCCTAAATTGCGCCCGCGCCAACTCATGTCCCGCAGGTACAGAAAGAGACGCCGCACGCTGATAGGCATACACATTGAACAGCAATTCAGCACCCGCAGGCACTTTGAGCATCGGCACATTCAGCGAAACAGTCTTGGTTTCTCCCGCATTTGCCTCGATGGTAAACGTGCCTTCTTCCATTTTTTCACCCGTGTTTGTCAGTTCCCAACGGAAATCAAAATCACGCAAATTGGTAAAGGAGAACTCGTTTTTGACCTTGATTTTACCGCGTTGCCAGTCTTCATTCTCAAACAAAATATTCTGATATTCTTTTTTCACTTCGTAAATCCCTGGATGCGGCTCACGGTCGGCATTCACCAAACCATTGCAGACAAAATTGTAATCGGAGTAGCGGTCGTGGCTGCCAAAATCACCACCATAACCAAAAAAACTGCGGCCATCTGCCGTTTTTGTCCGAATGCCTTGGTCCACCCAATCCCAAATACAGCCGCCTTGCATATTGTCAGACGACCGAATAATGTCCCAATATTCCTTGAAATTGCCGTTAGAATTGCCCATTGCGTGCGAATATTCACACATGATATAAGGCCGCGTTTTGGTTTTATCGGCAGCATATTTCTTCATGTTGGCAATCGTCGGATACATCGGGCAGATGATGTCCGTGTTCCGATTTTCATCCGCTTGCTCGCTCATTACAGGACGCGAATCGTCTCGTTTTTTCAAATAGTCATACGTTTCGTAGAAAACAGGCCCATTGCCACACTCATTTCCCAAAGACCAACCAACGACACAAGAGTAATTTTTATCACGCTCAAACATTCGTTGCGTGCGGTCGTGGTGGGCGGGTTTCCATTGCGGGTCGTAGGCCGTGTGGCGCGATTTATCGACGGGCATCGACTGCAATTCTGCGCCCAGACCGTGTGCTTCAATGTTCACTTCATCAATAACGTACAAACCATATTCATCACACAAAGCCAGCCAAAGCGGGTCGTTTGGATAATGCGACGAACGGCACGTATTGATGTTAAATTGCTTCATCGTCACGATGTCTTTTATCATCAAATCGCGGGTCATAACTTTGCCACGGTCGGGGTCGTGTTCGTGCCGATTCACACCTTTTACCAAGACGCGTTTGCCATTAATCAAGAAGTTTTTGCCCTTAATCTCGCTCCGACGAAAGCCGATTTTAGTCCCCGTTGCTGCCACAACTTGCCCTTTTTCGTTCTTCAAACTAATGATAGCGGTGTATAAATTCGGCTGTTCGGCACTCCATTGAGCGGGAGCAGTGACTTTTCCGTCCATTTGCACTTTCGTACTGACTTGTCCCGAAGCAGACGGAAGGAGTTTCGTTTGCGTAAAAACCTTGTTTTTAGCCTTGTCAAACACCGACAATTCGACGCTATACTGAGGGGTCGGATTTTTAATGTCAATCGTTGTGGTGAGCGTTCCGTCGATGTAATTGTCGTCTAATCCCGCTTTTACCCAAAAATCAGAGACGTTTGTTTTAGATTTTGCCATCAAAAACACGTCGCGTTCGATGCCCGAAATGCGCCACATATCTTGGTCTTCAAGATACGAACCGTCGTGCCAACGATAGACTTGAACGGACAAAACATTGTCGCCTTTCTTTAAAAATGGCGTGATATTGAACTCCGCAGGGGTTTTTGCGGCCTTCGACAAGCCCACGGCTTGCCCGTTCACCCACACGTAGGCACAACCCGATATAGAGCCAAAATGCAATATAACTTCTTTCTGATTCCAGTTTTCGGGAACTGTAAACGACCGCCGATATGAGCCTACGGGGTTGTAGGCGTGGTCAATGAACGGCGGATTTGCGGGAAAAGGGTACGGCACATTCGTATAAATCGGAATGCCAAAGCCCTTAATTTCCCAATTACTCGGCACAGACAGCTCTTTCCAAGTCCAATCGTTGAAATTGGTTTTGTAGAAATCCTGTGGCCGCTCCTCGGGTGTGTTGACATAATAAAATTTCCACGAACCATTCAACGATTTATAGTTGGGCGATTTAGAAAAATCGTTGGCAAAAACATCATCCGCGTTCGGATAATCCATCGCAAAAGTGTGCGGCGTCAGTTGGCCAAGTTGCGTTACTTCGGGGTCTTCCCACTCTTTAAATGTAAATTTTACTTGTGCTGTAACCAGTTGACAACCAATGATTAACAAGACTAGGGTATTGATTATTTTTTTCATTCTTATTAAAATTTAGTTTAGTTGATAAAGCGATTTAAAGATGGTAAACATAGAAAGTGCGGAATAACTACTCATATTTTGATAGGTTAAAAACCTAAATTGAATCAAACATTTACGAAATTTTAAAAATTTCGTCAATGTTTTCAGCATTAAAACGCATCGGGTCTCAGCTCCTTTGCGACGTTCAACATCGCCGCTTTGAGCAATGGATTCTGTAAATTTTCTTCAAAAGATAGGTCAATTTTGTAGTAACCTGCCAAAATACCGCTTCTCAATCGGTCTATCAAAACCTGTTTAATGGTCGGTTCGGCGATAATTAATCGCTCAAAAAGCCGCCATTCTTCTTCAAAAGCAGCTTGCAGAGCCGCCGTTTTTTGTTTTTTCACCGCCTCTTCTCCCCTACTCTGCTCGACAATTTGCCTTTTTTGCTCGGTCAGTACTTGTTTTTTCTGTTCGGTCGCATCTACGTATTGCCCGCGCACGGCTTGTACGAAAAAACCTGCACTATTTTCGACTTTTCCCGCTTTCAATGCCTTTTCTGTCACTTGAATCGCTTGCCTGATAGCCCCCTCAGTATGTGCCTCTACCAAGCCCATAAATACCTTCAAACTGACGCCAAATTGCGTAACAACGACGGGCGATAGTTCCATAATTAAAGAATCTTGGGCCTTACTCTCGGTTACATCTTCAAAAATTGTAGCTTCTTCAAGGCTTTCAATCGCTGCTTTTTTCTTATCTTTTGCTGCTTTTTTTGCGTCAAAAACGGGGGTTTGCACCGTTATTTCTTCGCTTATTTTGATAATTTCAGGTTCAGGCAAACCACTAAACAAGGTATCTTGGAACGGAACGCCGCGTACTTTAGCCATTTCTTGGTCGGTTTTAGAGCGCATTTTGAACCGCAAAGCGACCACTCGCCTACCCTCTTTTATCTTCTCAATGTCCGTTATCAGCAGGTCGGTGTATTTATTAATTTCCGCTTCCGAAGGCATAATTACCCACCTATAAAAGTCATTATACTTTGGATATTCGGTGTCCAATTCGAACATTTTTTTCATTTCATCCACTTCTAATGTCCGCGAACCGATGCTTTCATATTGCTTCAGTAGCTCATACAATCGAATGGAATAAACGCCCAATTGAGCAACATTCCGAAGGTCGTAAGCCGTAAAATTCTTGGACAATTGGAGCAGAAAAGGCTTCATTTCGTCATGAACCACAACGTCAATGTACTCATGATTTTCCGTTCCAACTTGCCCTTCTGACATATAATCTATGGCAGAGATTAGGTTGCGTTCCTGCTGCCTTTCTATGCCATTCACGGAATAAGTCGTCCGAACGGTCTTGCGGATAAGGCTTTTTGCGGCCTCCCGTAAAGACGCGTAGGCATCGCCCGACTTCAAATCAAAGGTTTTGATGACATCTTTATAACGTATTCGGTACGTTTTAAAATCTATATGTTCTTTTTGAATATGCGCCAAGACAGATAGGAAGAATCGTGTCTCCCAAATATCAAATTTGTAGCGTGATTCGACCAAATTGTTGGACTTTTTGATGAGCGTGATGCCCTTATTGCTTTTCTTTTTTTGACTTTTTGCCATTTCTTCTCAATGATGGTGTACTAATATAGATAGAGTGCGGGTTCAAGGTGCTAATAATCCGTTTATTGGTTTGGCAACAAATAACAGATAACAACTAACCGATAACCACCCAAAAGCGAGGAAAAAGGAACAGTTTTCCGAAATACGAGAAATACGGAACGAATGTAAGGCATTGAAAACATAAATGCGTTCTTTTTTCCTCGCTTTTAATTAAAAAGGCACTTTCTTTCTGGCTTTTTAATGTCTGAAAGGTGCTAATTATTCCATTTTTCTCGCTTTTAGCTTAAAAGCAGTTCTTTCTTGTTCTTTTTTCCTCGCTTTTGGATACGGATTCTTTCCCAATTGTTCGTTTTCCTCGCTTTTAGACAACATTAATTGGAAACGCCTTACATTTTGTTCTGTCTTTCTCGCAATTCAACACCTAAAACCTATTCAATTCGCTCCGTTTTTCTCGCTTTTACAATTAAATATGAAATAAATACTCAGATTGACTGGATTTTTACCCTCAATGGGGACAATTCGCTCCGTTTTTCTCGCTTTTATCTTCCGTTTTTCTCGCATTAAATTTCTTTCTTTCTCGCATTTAATCCCGTTTTTCTCGCATTTAGTTTCTTTTTTTCTCGCAGTTCGTTCCGTTTCTCTCGCATTAAAAGGTATAATTAATTGATAATCAACAAGTTAGCGAACACTAAAAGAATTAAAAAAAGAATTAAAAGAATTAAAAACAACAACTAAAAAGGAAATCAAATTTTTTGTTGTTGTCTAAAGTCATTTTTTTAACGTAGTTAAGAACTGTAATGTGCCAACATAGACCCCCTCAGTATAAAATGCCTTTTTATTAATTAAATACTTTTAAACGTACAAAAGTATAGAAGTAGTAAATAAAATCTACCCTTAAATGGCGTCTAAAAAGGGAGTCTGTCTCGAAAGCGTTCTCAAAATTTTACCTAATTATACTTTCCTACTTTCAAACGTATAAAAGTAACAAAGTATAAATTATGCTTTGAATGACTAAATTTTCAAATTGGGATTATTCTATTCCAAGTTGATTATGTACGTATAAAAGTATAGAAGTACATACTTCTTTAAGTCAATAATTTTGAATGTATGTACTTATAATTTCCTCGATAATGTCGGCAGGGCTGCATCGTTTGATGGCCGCACGGTGTTTGATTTCGACAATCAAATCGCCATTGAGCCACGTCGTGTATTTTTCTCGAGCCGCGCTTTTTTCCTTTTTAGGCCGTCCATAAGTCTTTTGGATGGTCAGGATTTGTGGTACGACAGGTTGAATTTGGTCTATTTTTTTTGTTTTAAGCGATTTTTCTTCTTTCTCCGAAGATGTGTCTGTCTTCTTTTTTTCAAACGGCTTAGAAGACGAATTTTTTTTGCCCGTTACTTTGGCAATCGTCTCGTTGACGACGGTTTCTGTAGGCAGCTCGGGCATCGGGGCAACGAGGATTTCAACGGGCGGTAAATCCAATTCTGATATGCGATTTTTTTTGGCCATTTTAATTCATAATTTTGATTGTTTTAGAAAATTCGTTCAGCCAAGCCGTGAAATTTGCTTTCGCGGGGTCGCTACTGAGGGGGGCATAAAACGTTTGGAATGTATCGGCTTCCGCAAAAAGAGCGAACTCGCCTAAACGCGTTTCCATAAAATTGAGTGGCGATGTTTTGATTAATTTGCCCACATCTTCGAGCAGATACGTGTGTCGGCGGGAGCGAAATTTGAACAGATTGACAAAACCCACGACGTTCAGAGGCCGTGCAGCCGTGCGACGTTCAGATTCCATTTTCTCAACAAAACGATAAAATTGCAGCGTTGCACCAAAAGTGAACATTCCCGCGACGAACGGAATGAACAAATAATCCACATAGGCAATCGCTTTCGTGACCTCCTGATTGTCCAAATTCGCGTCTGCATCAAGTTTTCCCGCAGTATCGAGCAGGATAATGTCAAACTCTTTGTCGATCCGCGTGATGTTGTGTTGCAAATCAGTAATCGAATAATCCAAGACCGTGAACGGGGCAACCGTGTCCGCGCTGTACGCAAGCGTGTCCAAACGCCTTTGCCCGATGATGCTTTTTTGTTTGTCGGTGTCGATAACCGCCACTTTGAGATTGAAAGGGGCTTGACTGAAAGCGGCAGCCACCAAAAGCGTACATTGCGACTTACCGACGCCGCCTTTTTGGTTGCCAAACATAAGAATTTTTGCCATAATTTTAGAATTCTAAATTTCTTGAAAGAATGGGGCAAATCTACACTTTTGTTTTGAAGAAAAAATATAAAATTACATACTTTTGAAATTTTATATTTTTATACTTTTGTACGTTTAAAAGTAGATAATACAAAATTTTATACCCCCCTCAGTATTTTAGCGTACTTCTCTATTTTCGATGTTTTTTAATTGGTAATGCATACTTACTTACTTTTAAACGTATAAAAGTAGGTAATGCAAAAATCTATATTCCCCTCAGTATTTTAGCGTGATTTCTCTACTTCCTATGTTTTTAATCAGTAATGCATACTTACTTACTTTTATACGTATAAAAGTATAAAATTTTATAAATAACACCCCTCAGTATTTTAGCTTCTAAACCGCGCAAAAACGAGAAACGCCGCGCTCGTCTTGACGACGAGCGCGGCGTTTTTGTAAAATCAAAATTCCAAACGATAGAGTAGGGTAGAGGCACGTCAAGAATTACTTTGCCATTACTGATTTGTATTGTATGTATAAAAAATACTCCATTGCGGAAGACAGCATTCGATTGTCAAAATAAAACGTTTTCGCGCCTTTGTACTCAAATTCGTCCAAAATTGCGTCCATAATGCCCGCCGCAACGATAACATCAAGGTATTTATCGCCAAAAACGCGGCGTGCTTGATTGAGCTTGTTGCGGTCGTCGAGCGATAAATAGCCCAGACTGTTGGCCCGTGATTTAAACAGGGCGTCGGTGTTGTTAAAACGCACGACCTCTTGCCTAAAATACGTCACGTCCTCTTGCCGCATCTGAATCAATCGGTCTTTGGTGCTAAATGCCGTCGGTTTGAGCCAAGCCGTAACAAAAAACGGTGTACCGCCACCAAAGAAAATATAATCAGGTTTGACAGATAAACCGATTTGCGGCAGGTATTTTTTCTTAAAAATGCTACTTGCGAGCAACAGAACGCGATAACGCCCGTCGGAAGACGTGGTGTCCATATTGTTTTTCTTTATTTCCTCGCGTACGGCTTCAATGACATTTTTAATCGAACCGTCCGTTTCGGGAAACGACTTTGTAACGTTGCCTTCAATCAAATGTGCGCCCGAAATGTTGCGTGAGCCAATGTCCACGACGTTAATATTGTCAGCCTTCGCGTAGTCGTATTTTTCGCGGTTTTCGTCAATCGCAAGGTGCAACGCCTTGTAACTGCCTTCTTCGTCACCTGACATTTCAAACAATTGCAGCTTGGTTTTAAGCTGAATTTCGTTGCGGAAATACGCCGCGATGTGTTCTTTGCCCAAAGTTGCAATCAAACCACTGCTCGCCAAGAGGAAAATGCGGTCTTGCGGAATGCGGTACGGGTCGCCTTTGAACATTTTGACATATTGCATGACGCGCATAATTGTCGAGTCCAAAGGGGCTTTAAAATCTTGTTTAGCGTCGCTTGCATTAGTATTCAGTGCCAAATTTGGTGACTCAATCAACGGCGAAAAACTCACCCGATTGCCATTAACGCCGAAACGGACAATCGTCGCTTTCAAGCCTTTTGAACCGATTTCGAGACCCGCGTAAACGTTGTCACCTTTGTAAAATTCAAGGTCTGTAAAGTCTTGACAGTCAATTTTTTGCGCTGAAATAGAGAAAGGGGATAGGAAAAATAAGAAGAACAGTGCAGTTGTTAAAAATTTCATAGATTTCGTTTTTAAAAATTAAGTTATTGAAAAATTATAAGTAGAATTACCGTTTGTGGTGTGAGGCAGTTACGTTATTATTGCAAGGGGTATGTGGTCGTCTATTGCTTGTTTCAATTAAAAATGTTCGTTATTTATCTCGTTAAATTAACTAGATGTTGGACAAATGTACTTTTAGAATCTAAAATATACGAAATAAAAGCATAAAAAGAACGAAAAATACCACGTTTAGGTAGGGTTTACAATTTTTCTAAGAGCCATTCGCATTCTGCTAAATATTGGGTTTCTATAATTTGCCCCCTCAGTATTTTGATTAAAAAAGCCGCCTCGACTAAACGTTGAGGCGGCTTTTTCATTAACTAATTTCAATTCCTGTTTTTTTAATTTCTTCAATAAAAGGGTCGCCTTTTTTAAAGCGTTCGGTCGGAAAGGTATGCGTTTCAATATTAATAAATTGGGGCAATATATGGAGTAAACGGAAGCGGTCTTTATCCAAAGCGGCGATACCGATAAAATCGTCGGCAACGAGTGCCACGTCAATATCTGACCACTCGTGTTGTTGATTGCGTGCGAATGAGCCAAACAAAAAGGCTTGACGAACGCCGACGCCTAAAGTGCGAATTTCGTGCAAATAATCGTGAACGATTGTTAAGGCAACTGACTGATTAACCATATTCGTAAAGTATTAACGTCGTTAATTAAAGCCTTTGTATGCGCTTCTGTACAGATTTGGTAAATCAAAAACGCATAATCAGGATAACGACCTTCCATTTGAAAGTCGTTCATTTTGTCAAGAAAAAGTAAATCTGGCGCGGTGAAATTTAATGCTGATTGGCTTGCCAAACGCACTAAATTGTGAACACGCGGCGGAAAATCACTCGTGTTGTTTTGCACCCAATGTGCTTTTATGAGTTTTTCAAGCACTAAATGAGCGAAAAATAAAGATTGTGGATAATTTTCTTTCTCAAAAAGATTTTCCACGACAATCCAATCTTTTTCTGACGCCGTTTTCCAAAATTCTATGTAATCCGATTTGTTTATTTTTCATTTTTTCACAAAACTATACCTTTTTACTAGAAATGTCCACTTTTTTTATCAAAATATTGAGGGGTTATTTTCGCCAAGCCAAAGCATTCACATTGCGCCCCACTTTTCGCCCTTCCACAAGCCCTACTTCGTTGTCTTGCCGTGCATGAATGCCGCCTAAAAAACGCGAATACGCCGATTCTTCTGCTGCTTCCCAAAACGAATTGAACGAACGGACTTTGTACGCCGTGCCACGAAGGGGATTGTCGGGGCGTCCTTCGTGCGTATTGTCAACGAAGGCGAAATTATTACCATACAAATCCGTCAAAGCCGTTGCCGCCGCTGCCGCTTGCGTTGCATGACCCGACATGAAGGCGGGAAAAGGTGGTTCGGGCCAAAACATGATAAAACGCGCATCTATGTATTTGGCAATGTACGCCGCAGGTCGTTGACTAAAATGCGTGTATTTGCACCGCCAACAATTGATAAACGCATCGGCCACCGACAAACCCACACGGGCGTACGTTTCTGCCGCTTTGTACAAATCGGGTTGCGCTTTTTTGACCGTAATTGTCGCCAAATTATAGGAATGACCAGGCGGGGCAACCGTTTCCGCAGGGTCATCGCTCCACCAAACGGCGATTTCTTTTTCTTCTTCCGTCAAGATTTTATTTTTGGCGTAAACCTCTAAAAACTGAACATAACATTGAGATTGTGGGTCTTCGGAATGCGGAATAATCGGCGGTGTGAATAAAAAAGCGTTGGCTTTCACGATATTACGGTTGCGGCCCCAGTACGGATGCAACGGCAAACGTGATGCCGTTTGCCCCCGCACAGGCACTGTCCAACTCCCGGGACTCGTCGGAATAATGTAATCCGTTGTAAAATTATAAAGGTAGCCTTGATGCCCGCCGTCGGTTTT
>JAYSRS010000009.1:0-6943 GCA_043720935.1 Saprospiraceae bacterium | reverse complement strand
GCAATTTGCAATTATGGCGAGCAAGGTGTCTTTGTGACAAAAGTACCAAAAGACGCTTTGGGACAGTCGGCTATCAATCATTTGCGTCGCTATGGCGTTGATACGCAACACATTGCGCGTGGTGGCGACCGTATCGGCATTTATTTTTTGGAAACAGGCGCGGCAATGCGTGCAAGTAAAGTCATATACGACCGTGCGGGTGCTTCGATTGCCGACGTTGATGTGTCTGAATTTGATTTCGATGCCATTTTTGAAGGCGCGGATTGGTTTCACACGACAGGCATCACACCTGCGTTGAGCGACAAGGCGGCGGCGTTGACGGAAGCAGCGTTGAAAGCGGCAAAAGCACGAGGTATTACAACAAGTATTGATTTGAACTACCGCAAAAAATTGTGGAGCAAAGCAAAAGCGCAGGAAGTTATGACGCGTTTGTGTCAATATGTGGACGTGTGCATCGGCAACGAAGAAGACGCTGAAACGACCTTGGGCTTCAAATCAGAAGGTACAGATATTGAAAAAGGCGAATTGAATTTGGACGGCTACAAGAGCGTTTTCAAGCAAATGAAGGCGAAATTTGGCTTTAAATACATCGCTTCGACCCTCCGCGAGAGTCACAGTGCTTCCGATAATGGTTGGAGTGCCTTGGTGTATGATGGGGAAGAATTTTATCATACGAAGCACTACGAAGTCCGTATTATTGACCGCGTCGGCAGTGGCGACAGCTTTGCGAGTGGCTTTATTTATGGCTTGGTGACGGGTAAATCAATGCCCGATGCGGCTGAATTTGGTGTTGCCGCAAGTGCTTTGAAACACACAATCCCGGGCGATTTGAACCAAGTAACGGTCGAAGAAGTCATGGCTTTGGTGAAAGGCGACGGCAGCGGACGGGTACAAAGATAATTCGATTTCGGGGGTCGGATTTCGGATTTCGGAAACTTGATACCCGAAGCATAAAGCCGATAATTCCGATTCATAAAACTAAACGGAATTATCGGCTTTATGGTACGACCCACGTTCGGGGAACTTTAAAAGTTCCCCGAACGTTGAAACGCATTGATAATCAATGAGTTACAAATTATTAATTAGTCAAAAAGGTTTTTGTACCATAAAGCCGATAGTTCCGAAACTAAAAAAGACGTACATTGATAGTCGGCTTTCCGAAATCCGACATCACAAATCCGACATCGAAGAATGATTATTGACACATTAGATAATGCCGCTAAATATTTTAGCGTGCATCCGTTGTTTGAACACGCTTTTGCCTATTTGAACGCTACGGATTTGGAAAATACTGAGGGGGGTACTTACGTCATTGACGGCGACAATTTGAAAGTTATTTTCTCAAATAAACAAGGCATGACGGTTGAGCAATCAACCGCTAAGTTTGAATGCCATAGCAAACACATTGATATTCAATTGTGTATCAATGGTTTAGAGACGTTTGGTTGGAAACCTCGGGCGAAATGTGCGTTGCCAAAAGGCGATTACAATCCCGATAAAGATGTCTTGTTTTTCAATGACGCGCCTGATATGTTTTTCCAATTGACGAATTATCAGTTCGTTATTCTCTTTCCCGAAGACGTACACGCGCCGATGATTAGCGACGGTACGGTTAAAAAATTAGTGATTAAAGTTAAAATTTAATTTAATATGGACAGTATTAAGCAAGTAACAAAAAGCATTGTCGAACAAGGAATGCTGCCTTTGTATTTTAATGCCGACGAAACGGTGAGTGTTGCCGTTTTACGCGCCATTTATCGCGCTGGCGTGAAAGTTTTTGAATATACGAATCGAGGAGAAGCGGCTTTAAAAAATTTCACCAAATTGATTGATGTCCGAAACGAAGAAATGCCCGATTTGCTGATTGGTATTGGCACAATTAAGAATACAAAACAAGCAAAGGCGTACAGAAAAGCAGGGGCAGATTTTTTCGTCAGCCCTGGATTTGTCTTGGAAGTGGCCGAATACGCGGCAAAAAAGGGCATTTTTTACGCACCAGGCTGTATGACGCCTTCTGAAATTATTGCCGCAGAAAATGCAGGCGTGGGTTTCATCAAATTATTCCCAGGTGATATGTTAGGGCCAAAATTTTTGAGTGGTATTAAAGATATTTTTCCTAACTTACTCTTTATGCCTACGGGCGGCGTGGACACAACCCGTGAAAACATCGAGGCATGGTATAAAGCGGGCGTTTGTGCCGTCGGTATGGGCAGCAAATTGATTAGCAAAGATTTGATGGCAAAAAAGGATTATGCGACAATCGAAACTTCTACCCGCGAAGTTTTGGCATTGATTCAATCCATTAAAAAATAAGTTTTTTAGATATTCATAAGGCGTTTTTAGGACTGTTTAATCATTAAATAAGTGCTAAAACGCCTTTTTTTTGTCAAAACCGCATAAAATACTGAGGGGTCTATTTTTGACGCCCTTTTTTTAAAACAATAAGAAAAACTAACTTTAAAATGAACGAAAAAATCGGCAATTACAGATGGACTATTTGCGCCTTAGTCTTCTTCGCCACAACGGTTAACTACCTCGACCGCGCCGTAATCAGCTTGTTACGTGACTATTTGGATGATGAATTTAAGTGGACAAATACGGATTTTGCCAATATCACCGTCGCTTTTCAGTTGGCCTATGCCTTCGGTATGGTCGGTGCAGGGCGTCTGATTGACTTTTTGGGAACGAAAATGGGCTACGCTGTGTCTTTGATTACATGGAGTTTTGCAGCAATCGGACACGCTTTGGTCAACAGCACATTTGGGTTTTATGTCGCACGGGCAGCACTTGGCGTTACCGAATCGGGCAATTTTCCTGCGGCAATTAAAACCGTTGCGGAGTGGTTTCCGAAGAAAGAACGCGCTTTGGCAACAGGAATTTTCAACTCTGGCACCAATATCGGGGCCATTATCGCCCCTTTGACCGTTCCTTTCATCGCCGAATCAATGGGCTGGCGTTGGGCGTTCATCATTACGGGCGCAATTGGCTTGTTTTGGTTAATATTTTGGTATTTTATCTACGATACACCCGCAAACAGTAAAAATCTGGGCAAAGCGGAATATGATTACATTCACAGCGATGTGGAAGAACAAGTCGTTGAAACAGGCCCGCAAGAGGCCGTGAGTTGGTCGGCTATTTTGCAATTTAAACAGACTTGGGCCTTCGCTTTGGGCAAATTTTTGACCGATGGCGTGTGGTGGTTTTATCTTTTTTGGTTGCCGAGTTTTTTGAAAGAACAATATCATTTAGTCAAAACAGACATTGCTTTTCCGATTGCTTTGGTTTATACAATGGCAACAGTCGGTAGCATTTTAGGCGGCTTTTTACCGATGTATTTGATAAAAAACAAAGGTTGGGAAGTCTTCAAAGCGCGTAAAACCTCCATGCTTATTTATGCTTTTTGCGCCGTTCCTGTCATTTTAACGCAGTTTTTAGGCACTTTCAATATGTGGTTTGCGATTGGCATGATTGGTTTCGCTGCAGCCGCACATCAGGCTTGGAGTGCCAATATTTTTACAACTGTTAGTGATATGTTTCCTAAAAAAACCGTCGCTTCGGTAACGGGTATCGGTGGCATGGCAGGCGGTTTAGGCGGCATCGTCGTATCAAAAAGTGCAGGTTATTTGTTCGATTATTACAAGTCACTCGGCAATATTCAAACGGGTTATTACATTATGTTTTTCACTTGTGGGTTCTTGTATTTAACGGCGTGGTTTGTCATGCACTCACTCGTGCCAAAGATGGAAAAAGTAAATATTTAAGGGTTGTTACAACGTTAGCGAGGTCGCAACCTCGCCGACGTTTATTTTCAACACCCCCTCAGTATAACGGCCTCAAAAACGCAATTTCAGCACCTTAAACAGCGCAATAAATGGTTAAATCCTTCTTCAAATTTCTCAAAAAGACGCTGATTCTTCTACTTGTTTTAAGCTTAATTATTTACGGTTTTAAAGACGAATTATATCAAAATACAGTCAAATACAAGGAAATTAATCAAAGAAGTCTGATTAAAATCGAGAATAAAATTATAAAGGATGATTTAGATTTTTGGTTAAGCACCTACAATTTTGCAACCGTTGAGCAAATTGTTGACTTCGCTCACGACTATTCAACCGAAGATGTGCGCTACACTTTTGGTAAATGTTCAACAGACCCAAATAAGTTAATTAATTCACAATCAACGAATTGCATTGGCTATTCAGCTTTGTTTCATTGCGTAGCAAGTTATTTATTGGACAAAAGAGGCTTTTCAGCAAGCGTTAAAAGCGAACATAAGGTGGCGCAATTGCATTTTTTAGGCTTTAATGTCCATAAATTATTGAAAGACCCTGCTTTTAAAAATCACGATTATAATGTTATTACCGATAATTTGAACAGTAAAAAATATGTCATTGACCCAACTCTTAGCGCAAATTTGGGGATTAAAAAAGTTAGTGAATAAATTTTTTACCCCCTCAGTAAAAACGTCTTTTTTACGATTGTAGCAATTTTAGTTCTAAAATTTCAGGTTGCGGCGTAGCTGCAAAATCTTGGTAATATAGCCATCTAAGCCCATTTTTCAATGCGGTATAACCGCTAAACAAGCCGTTTTGCGGTTACACCGCGTAAAAAAAGTGGATGATAGTTTTAATATTACCGAGATTTGGCAGCTACGCCGCAGTAAAAAAGATAAAGCAGAAATTGCCAAAAAGTCTTAAATTCAAGAACTAACAAATTGACTGTCAATTACTTACCAATTTAGTTTCAGAAATTTTAAAATAGCAATATGAAAAAAATACTTTTATCCCTTATTTTATTGGCGACGTACCAATTAACTTTTGCCCAAAGCAAAACCGAAAAACGACAAGCCGCCGCAAAATCCGAAGTCGAAGCCCTTGAACGTCAACGTTTTACGGCTCAAGTTTCAAAAGATTTTGACTTCTTAGGCCGTATTTTTGCCGACGATTTGATTTATACGCATTCGGGCGGCAAGATAGATTCAAAAGAAACGTATGTCAATTCTATCAAAGAAGGCAAGAGCGTTTACGATAAAATTGAGGTCGAAGAACTCCGCATTCGCCCGTACAATGACCAAAAATCGGCAGTCGTTAACGGCACAATTATGATTACGCAGCCGCCTGTGGATGGAAAAGCTAATTTGTTGCACATTCGTTACGCTGTTGTTTATGTCAAAAATAAAGCCCACGGTTGGCAATTAGTGATGTGGCAATCGCTGAAATTGCCGCAGTGATTTTTTTAGACCCCTCAGTAAAAACGCCGTTTTTAGCTCATTTTGAAGCTAAAACGGCGTTTTTACTGAGGGGTAGTCTAATACGTAACGCGACGTTCACGTCGCGAAGTAAACATTAGCAATTGTTGCGTTGACATAAGAAAAACGATGCAATAAAGAGGTTTTTTAGCATAAACGACGGTAAAATTAAGTGATGAAAGATAGGTAAAGATGCTTAAAATTCTCAAAAGGCTGCCGCTTTGTCTTAATAATAAGCAAAAAAAGGCCAAAATACTGAGGGGGTATTTTTTAAAAAATACCTTTGCTTTTTACCCAACGGTAGCCACGGAGCTTGCTCCGTAGGCTCTATTCTCACTTGAAAATACTAAGCATAATTTTATTTACGGCCTACGGAGCAAGCTCTGTGGCTACCTGCTAAAACTAAAAAAAAATGAACGATACGACCTTCTCAAAACAAGAACTCGCCCGCTACGCACGGCACTTCGCATTGCCCGATTTTGGCATGGATGGGCAGAAAAAACTAAAAAACAGCCACGTTTTGGTCGTCGGTGCAGGTGGTTTGGGCTGCCCCGTTTTGCTGTATTTGGCGGCGGCGGGCGTCGGTCATATTGGAATAATTGACGGCGACGTGGTGGAAGATAGCAATTTGCAACGGCAGGTTTTATACACCGTCTCTGATGTTGGAAAACCGAAAGCCGTTGCGGCACGTGAGCGGCTCTTGGCGATGAACCCACACATTGATATTCAAGTGTTTACGCAACATTTGACGGCTGAAAACGCATTAAATATTATCTCAAAATTTGATGTCATTGCCGATGGAACGGACAATTTTCCAACCCGTTATCTGGTCAATGACGCCTGTGTTTTGGCGGGAAAAGTGAATGTTTATGCGTCTATTTTTCGGTTTGAAGGGCAAGTTTCTGTCTTCAATTTGCCTCAAAAGGACGGAGAACGGGGCGTCAATTACCGCGATATTTTCCCCACGCCCCCACCCGCAGGGCTGATTCCCGATTGTGCCGAAGGCGGTGTTTTAGGCGTCTTGCCAGGCATCATCGGCTCAATGCAAGCGAGCGAAGTCATTAAAGTTTTGACCAATATTGGAGAGCCTTTGGCGGGTCGTTTGTTCTTATTTGATGCACAGACTTTTACAGCTAAATCTTTAAAAATAAAGAAAAATTCGCATTATGTACCTATTGAAAAACTGATTGATTATGATATTTTTTGCGGCACAAAAACGGCTTTTACGGCTTCTGATGTTTCCACAATTCCAAAGATTTCAATATCAAATTTCAAAAAAATGCAAGCACAAAACGTTGACTTTCAACTGATTGACGTCCGTGAGCCTTACGAATACGCCGTATCAAATATCGGGGCGATTTTGTACCCCCTCAGTATTTTGAGCGAAAAAGCGGCTTTTTTATCTAAAAAAACACCCATAATCGTACATTGTCAAAGTGGGGCAAGGTCGGCAAAGGCGGTTTCAGAATTACAAAGATTAGGTTTTGACAATGCCTTGAGTTTGACGGGGGGCATCAAGGCGTATTTAGAAAGCGGAAGCGGAAGCGAGAACTAAAAATTAACAGAATCATCGGTTAATTATCGCAGTCCAAACTCGACGCGGGTTTGAAACTGGCTTGTTAAGCCGCCTTTTTGAATGTTCCCCCTTTTTTTTGAATACATTTCTAAATGATTTATACCCTTTTTTTGATAGAT
>JAYSRS010000008.1:0-6961 GCA_043720935.1 Saprospiraceae bacterium | reverse complement strand
GAAATCACCGTGCCGCCTGTCAAAATGGCAATATCTTCCAACATTGCTTTGCGGCGGTCGCCAAATCCAGGTGCTTTTACAGCGACAACTTTCAAACCTGCACGGAGGCGATTCACCACCAAAACGCCTAATGCTTGAGAGTCAACATCTTCTGCAATAATCAACAATGGACGGCCTGTTCCTAGTGATTTTTCCAAAATCGGCAACATTTCTTGCATATTGCTGATTTTTTTGTCATAAATCAAAACCAGTGGATTTTCGTATTCCGCTACCATTGTGTCGGCGTTCGTGATGAAATACGGCGACAAATAGCCTCTGTCGAACTGCATACCCAACACTTCTTCCATATACGTGTCCGTACCTTTCGCTTCTTCAACCGTGATAACGCCGTCCGTAGAAACGCGCTCCATTGCTTTTGCGATAAGGCTACCGATTTCGCTGTCGTTGTTGGCCGAAATAGCCGCAACTTGACGAATTTTCTCAAAATCATTGTTAATTGTCTCACTTTGTTCTTTCAAACTTAGGACAACTTGACGTACTGCCTTGTCAATACCGCGTTTCAAATCCATTGGATTTGCACCTGCCGCAACGTTTTTCAAACCAGCCGTTACCATCGCTTGCGCCAAAACGGTTGCTGTTGTTGTGCCGTCACCTGCTGCATCAGCCGTTTTCGACGCCACTTCTTTCACCATTTGCGCGCCCATATTTGCGATAGGGTCGCTCAATTCAATTTCTTTTGCTACCGACACACCGTCTTTTGTAATTTGTGGTGCGCCAAAGCTTTTTTGGATAATAACGTTGCGACCTTTCGGGCCCAACGTTACTTTTACTGCATCTGCCAACGCATCAATACCGCTTTTCAATTGCTCACGAGCGGCGGCGTTAAAGGTGATTTCCTTTGCCATAACTTATGGATATTTTTTTACTTTTTGAATTAAAATTGTATCACGGACTTCAGTCCGTGAGGCTTGCAATTATTCACGGACTGAAGTCCGTGATACAATTAAAGAATAACGAGAATATCGTCTTCGCGCATAATGAGGTAATCATTGCCTTCGTAAGACAATTCTTGACCTGCATATTTGCCATACAATACGATGTCGCCTTTTGCGACGGTCATCTTTTTGTCGTCTTTACCCGGGCCAACGGCGATAACTTCGCCACGTTGCGGTTTTTCTTTGGCTGTGTCAGGAATAATAAGACCGCCTTTGGTTTTCTCTTCGGCTGGAGCAGGTTTTACAACTACTCTGTCGTTTATCGGCTTCATAACGTTGCTGATTTTTTTTGTTTTTAATTAAATAAGATTTTTATTAGTCGTTAGATTTTGGAATTGGGCGATTTGACAACTTTCAAAAAGTTGTTAAATCTGAACTCGTCCCGAACAATCGCTTTGCACTAATTGTACCAACCGAATTTTAATGACAAAATGTCAGTCAATTTAGCAAAAAGGCTGTCAAAAATAGCATTTATACTGAGGGGTGTGTTTTAAATCTGCAATTTTGTCAAAAAAGATTAAACATCTAGTTGTACAAATTTATACGGAGCGCAAAATTATTATTTTACATTTTGTAGATTTTTGAACAAAAATTTTGCAACTTTGCGCGTGTTCCAATGTTTTGTATTTTTTTCGTTCATTCAAAAATACGTGAGTGATAAAACACTCGTCGTTATCTAAAAACTTAGTCATGTATAAAAAATTTGATACAGTAGAATTACTCATTCTAATCGTTTCGGTTGTCATCATTTTCATTTCAGAATATTACTACTTTGTTATGAATGACCCCAATCGTGCCATTTTTATTGGCCTTTGGCCACCCACAATGCTCATTTTATTAATGTACCTTAATTCAAAAAAAATAAATTAAAATGAATAATTTAGACATTGTAATACTAACTATTGTGGTTGTCGGCTTATTTGCAACGCTAATTGCTCGAACTTTTCTGATTTTCTCGAATACGGTAGATAAATCAATTAGAAAAGGCATGGACTCAAATGCACAACCAAGACCGCGAACGCCTTGGCTTTCAGACAGAAAGACGGACGGCGAATGATGGTGTTTATTGACGCTTGCAAACCGCTTAAACTGTGTTACGTAAAAAAATGGCCGCTTTTGCTCGTTTTGAAGCAAAAAGCGGCATTTTTTATGCCCTAATACTGAGGGGGGAAACAGTAATTTTTGTTAAAACATTTTAGATAAGTCTTAAGAAGATTCCTTCAATCTTCCTAAGACACGAAGCAATCTTTTTGTTTCAGCAGACTGCCAAGCCAAACAGATTGCTTCGTGTCTCGCAATGACGACGTTTTTAGAGGTGATTCCGCATATAAATCATTGATAGTCAATTAGTTTAATTTAGAACTCACGTTAAGATATAATCACTTTTTATCATTTTCCTTCATAATCCGTTTCACAATCTGTTTCACCTGTGCGGAAAACTCTTTTTCTTGAATCCAATGGTAATATTGCTTGTCTTTTTGCAAAACGTCGGACACTAATTGCCCTGCATATTTGCCAAAATTGAAGACAATATCGCCTTTATGGTCATATTTCAAGCGATTCGTTACGTCAACGGTGTTCAAATCGTTGGTAAAATCGTGAATCACTTGTATATCGTTTTTTAATCGGTGTCGGCAGCACTTTTCCTTCTTCTTCGTACAAATTTTTTCCTTCGTAATACGCGAGTTGTCCCTTGAAAACGTTAACCGTCGCACGGACATCGGCGGTGGAACAAAGTTTCCAAGAATGCACTTTGATACCCCCCTCAGTAAAAACAGCAAACCGCCTTGCGGACGCACGTCTGTAAGGCGGTTTGCTATATCTAAATGCTTAAACCCTGTAAGCATCCTATTAAATCCTCAAAAAATCCTAGCAATCCTAATTTAAAAAAGACACCCCTCAGTATCAAGCCACCGCAAAGCCCGAAAAATGCCGTGCTGCGCTCTAATGTTTTTTGAATAAGGCGTTTTTGAAAGAATCTAAACCATATATCTTCAGGAATAGCTAAGAAAAGCACGCGTTCGGGGTCTTCTATTTCCAAAGCCACATAGTAATCGTTGAATTGACCTACGGCTTTATGAAATTCATTGACAGTAGAAGGCCCGACAAAACTTTTGACCTCAACCGCAATTTTAGCCCCTTATTTTTCGGTACCTAAAAGTGGTTCAGCACCAAAATCAATATTGTATGTAACTTCTTCAATTTCCATACGGTACGGGTCATGTGTGACACGCCAACCGTCTTTCTGTAAGGGGCTGTACAAATAATAAAATACCCGATTTTTAACGTATTTTCCTAGTAAAATGGGTATCTTATTTCTTGTCAGCCGCCTAATGCTTCACGTACATTGTCGTGATAAAAATCTTTTGCCATCGTTTTTTCTATAAAGTTAAGAGACTTGTTTCAAATTGTTTGGTTTTATTTGAATTGACTTAAACCGCATTTCAAAAAATCGTGATATTTATCCACTTCGGGCGTGTAAGCCGTCGGGGCGTTCAAGAGTTTCAAATCGGGCGTCGTCAAGACATAGAACGGTTGCGAGTTTTTGTTGAAAAAAGTCGCTTCCAAATCCGTCCACATCTCCCCCTCAGTATCTTTGAGTTTTCCGTCAAATTTTGAGGTGTAAGCGGTGTAAGGCGGTCGCAATTCCGTTTTATCGTCCGTAAACAAGGAAATCAAGACGTATTTATCTCGAATCATCTCCATCACACCCGCTTGATTCCACACATTTTCTTCCATTTTTCGACAATTCGCACAGTTCCAACCTGTAAAATCGAGTAAAATAGGCTTGTTTACTTTTTTGGCGTAAGCAATCCCTTCGTTCAAATCGTGAAAACAGTTAATATTCAACGGGCATTTTTGCGGATGAATGTAGCTGTAACCCGCAGGTGGCAAAATGCCACTGCCTAATTCGGGCGTTTGGAACGTTTCAATTTTTTCGTTGTACCGAAAACCGAAGCCTAAATAAACGGCAAACGCCAACGCCAATCCCGTAATTACCCCGCGTCCGAGCGACATTTTTACTTTTTTTCTAGGATATTTGAAGTCAAAAAGCCCTGCATGATACGCCGCTAAACCCAAGGCGCAGAGAATCCATATAGCTAAAAACAATTCGTAAGGCAATAGTTTCCAACCTTTTATGAGGTCAGCGTTCGACAAAAACTTAAACGCCAAAGCCACTTCGACAAAGCCCAAAGTCACTTTTACATCGTCCATCCAACTGCCCGATTTGGGCAAGGCTTTTAACATCGTCGGAAACAAAGCAAATAAACCAAACGGCAAAGCCAAAGCCACTGCAAAGCCCAACATTCCGACAGTTGGCCCCGCCGAAATGCCGCCCGAACTTGTTGCGGTTTGCACCAAAAGCGTTCCGATAATCGGCCCCGTGCAGCTAAACGATACGAGGGCAAGCGTAAAAGCCATGAAGAAAATGCCCAATAAACCACCGCGATTTGACGCGTTATCGGCTTTATTGGCCCAACTTGACGGCATCGTAATTTCAAAATAACCGAAAAATGACACCGCAAAAACCAAGAACAGAATCCCAAAAGCGATGTTCATAATTGGGTTTGTGGCCAAGCGATTCAAGGCGTCTGAACCAAAAACGGTCGTAATCAAAAGCCCCATCGAAACGTATAAAACGATGATACTCAATGCGTAAACCAAGGCATTGCGAATACCAACGCTGCGATTTTTTGAACTTTTCAAGAAAAAACTCACCGTCAAAGGAATCATCGGAAAAACGCACGGCGTCAACAAAGCGAGTAAGCCGCCGCCAAAACCTAGGGCAAAAATTAGCCATAAATTGCTTTCGTTTTCTGTCGGTTTAGACCCCTCAGTTGTGCAGTCAATTGTCTCATTTTTTTTATCAAATTGAAATTGACTAATATCTGTAATTGCTGTATGGTCAACACTTTGTCCATTATTTTCTGTTGGTAACGTTGTCGGGACAATTACGGGTTTTTCAACTTCTTCCAAAGCGACGCCGTTTTTCACATCAAAACTGAATTTTACGGGCGTCGGCGGCAGACAAGATTTATCGTCACAGGCTTGATATTCCAACTCTCCCGTTATTTTTTGGCTGACATCTTTCACATTTACACGTTGTGTAAAGGTGGCAGATTCTTCAAAATCAACGACGGTGATATTATCAAAAACGGGTTCTTTGTGCGTTTTTTTCTTAGGGCTTTCCTCTTTTATCTTACCAACAACGGTCAAATTTGGGCTTTTCGTGAACGTAAAAGTCGTTGGCAACGGCCCTAAATCGGCTACTTTCATCGCTGACGAATAAATATGGTAGCCTTTTTCAATCGTCGTTTTAAAAATCAAATCGTATTCCGTTTCCGAAATTTTCTTTGACGAAAACGCCCATTTCACGGGGTCTTTGACGCCACTTTTTGCAGAAGGATTGAGGAATACATTTTGAGGCGAAACGTTTGTAAAGCCTTGTTTTTGAGGCGTTTGTGCAGGAATTGTGCCTTGATAGGGAGGGGAGGCGTTTGGCGAAACAAGAACGGACGCACCACTATTTCCCGCGCCACTACCCGCGACACCGATTTTGTAAATAAAATCCTCTTCTTTAGGCGATATACATTTTTCATCATCGCAACTTTGAAAAAAAACAGAGCCTATAACTTCCGTTAAACCTGAGGTTTTGACGCGTTGAACAAACTTCACTTCATCGCTAAATTTGGTGATGTTCATGTCAAACAGCTTATCGAAGCCCGATTTTTTATGGTCGCTCACTTCTTCAGCCTTCCCGACGAGTTGATACTGAGGGGTCGCTGCATCGCGGTTTGTCGGCGATTTTGTAAAGGTCAAAGTCGTCGCAATCGGCCCATCCGTGCCGCCGAGAAATTGGGAATAGATGTACCAACCTTTGTCGATTTTGGCGGTTGCTACGAGGTCGTATTCGGTATCGCTAATTTTCTTAGCCTCGAATGACCATTTGACTGGATTTAAAATTTGCGCGGGTAATGTATTGCTAACGAAAGCAGTAAAAATAATAAGTAAAAAAATGAGTCTCTTCATGATGAACTTGGTTGTTGAGAAAAAATTATATGCTGATAGGATTTTATTACTTGTGTTGCGAAATGGGCCACTGATTGGAGGGATGCGACTGATTTACGCTGATTTTTTATGTCGTTCAGAAGGAAACTAAAAAAAATCCTCTTAAATCAGTCGTATCAGTCAAATCAGTGTGCCATTCTAGTTTACATTACACAAAACGTTTATGCCAACTTGATGCCAAAGGTTTGAGCCACGCCGTCCGCAAATCGCCGACGTTATTAACGAGATTATCAAACACCAAAGTATCTTGTGCGATGGCCCCCTCAGTAAAAAGGCGTTTAAAATCGCTTGATTTGGCCGTTTCGACTTGTCCGTTTACCAAAAACGTAAACGTCAAACGGTCGAACAACGACACATCGTATTGCGCCGCAAGGTCTTTCATAAAGTTCACAGATTTATCAATGGAACAACCGCTTGCGCCTGTTTTTCGCTCATCGACCGCCAAAACGATAAATTGATTAAACAAAACGCCACCCGATGCCAAAAGTTCGCGCCCGTGTGCGGCCCACTCATACACGAAGCCGTTGATTTGGCTCGTCAAAACAAGCTGTTCTCGTTCCGAAAACGGGCGATTTGCTTGGTAAATCCACACGCGGGAATGGTCGGCTAGTTGAAAAATCGGCGCGTTTTTATAGTCTAAATCAGTCGTTGTAGCTGTCATAATTAGAAATTTTAGGGTCAAAAGTAGCCAATTAACTCAAAATGAACGCTACCAATTCGTTTTTTGTTACGCACGACTTTGAGAAGTCATCTTTGCGAAGTGGCTTAGTTCTACTTTGTCACTTTAAGACGGGCTGTTTTTCGCTACGCTCAAAAGACGCCCTTTAAAGAAATCTATTGGGGCGAGCGTGTTTTTTAATCTGAAAAATCTTCGATTTTTCAGATTAAAAAACACG
>JAYSRS010000007.1:0-2487 GCA_043720935.1 Saprospiraceae bacterium | reverse complement strand
TAACGGATTCGGGATTATGTTCGTTCGTTTTTTCCTATAAACGTGTAAATCCTACGGATTTATGGGGTCAAAAAACTTGTGGGTAATGGACAGGGTTTTTAACCTCGACGACGTTGGAATCAAGGCACTTTTAAACCCCAAATTTTGAACAAATCGGGCATTTTTCCGCATCATGCCCCCGTGCAGGGCAGTATTCTCGACCAAAAAAAATGATTTGCAAGTGCAGTTTGTTCCACAATTTCTTTGGAAAAGCGGCTTTCAAATCTTCTTCCGTTTGCACCACATTTTTGCCTTTCGATAAACCCCAACGCACGGCAAGGCGGTGAATATGTGTATCAACGGGCATTGCGGGAACACCAAACCATTGCGACATGACGACCGAAGCCGTTTTGTGACCTACGCCAGGCAGTTCTTCCAGTGCCTCAAAAGTGTTTGGTACTTCGCCTTTATATTTGTTAATCAAAATATGTGATAAATCAAAAATAGCTTGCGATTTGCGCGGCGATAAACCACATGGCCTGATGATAGCTTTAATTTCTTCTACTTCTAACTCAATCATTTTGAATGGATTATCCGCTTTTTCAAACAGAAACGGCGTCACTTGATTCACCCGAACGTCGGTGCATTGAGCCGACAAAAGCACCGAAATTAAGAGCGTATAAGCGTCTTTATGTTCCAACGGAATCGGCGTTGTCGGGTACAACTCTTCTAGCATTGCGGCGATTTGTGCGGCTTTGTCTTTCTTTCTCATATCATTTATTTATATTTTAGAACGTCGTCGAGGTTGCAAACCTCGACGACGTTAATTCGATATTTTAATTGTCAATATTTCTTTTGTATTTGCTAATATTTTAAACGGTTCAGCCAATCTAAAACCAACTATCCAACAAATGCGGCCATCGCCATTTTCAAGAATTAGCACTTGTTTTTTATCAAATTCAGATAGTTTTTGTTGCTGAAAATAATCACTTACCAATTGACTTTTACCATTCATGCCAATAGGTTGAAAGCGGTCGCCTAATTGCCAATAACGTAATTTTAAAGGGAAAATTAATTGTTGATAATTTAATTGTGCCACATTTTTATCTTTAATTATTCCCCGATTTAATTCGATTGATTTAATTAAATTAAAAACGCAATTAGCAAAATTAATGGTTTCTGTATTTTCAAAAATCAAAAAAGAGACCCCCTCAGTATTTTGTTGATTTTCAATGCTTTGTACAATAAAATGCGTTCTATCAATCAATAATTCATGCGTTTTTGATACATATTTATTGCCCGTTTTATTGTCGTTGATAATTAATTCAATTTGATGTTCGTTAAAATTAAAGTCTTTAATTAATTGAAATAAAACAGTTTTAATAGCAGGTAATTCTTTTAATTTATCAATTGAAATAAATGTTTTATCATCTTTAATAAAAACAATATCAACGCGTATTTTATTAATCGTAAAATCAATTAAATCTTGTGCTTCGTTGAGTTTATTAATTATATTTAACGCGTTTTGTTCAAATGCTGCATTTAATTTTTTAAATTTAGGCACAACTGAATGCCTAATTAAATTGCGTGCATATTTATCCGTTTTATTCGATGAATCTTCTCTAAAAACAATGTCATATTCCTTAACATAGTTTAAAATATCCGTTTTAGACGCAAATAAAAGTGGTCGAATTAAGGACCCATTTTTAGGTTTAATGCCAGTCAAACCTTTTAAACCTGTGCCGCGCGATAAATTAAACAGCATCGTTTCGACTGAATCCGACGCATGATGTGCCGTCAGAATGTATTGATAATCAAACGTTTGTCTCAATTCTTCAAACCATGCGTAACGCAAATCCCGCGCTGCCTCTTGTGTCCCTATTTTTTTCTCCAAAGCATATCCCTCTGTTGCTTCGTGCCTCGCAATGACATTAAACCGTTTTTTATGAAATGTATCGGTAACAAAAGACGCAAAATGTTCAACAAATTCTTCGTCACCATTAGACTCTTCTCCGCGCAATTGAAAATTACAATGCGCAACACCAAAATTGTAATTATTTGCCCACAATAAACACAACAAAGCCATTGAATCAACGCCACCGCTAATTGCAACTAATAATTTATCTTCTTTTGTAAAAAGATTATTTTGGGTGATGTAATTGTCGAATTTAAGCTGCATTATTGAAATTTTTTTTATACTAAAGTGAAAGTGGTTTTCGGATTTCTGTATATAATGATTTACCTTTATGACTAACCCCACCTTTTAAGTTGGGGAGTAAGATAACAGGCACTTAATCAGCTTTAGCCAAGAATCTTATCCTTTGATAATCAATAAGTTAGTGGCTAAAGTCGTGAAAGTTGTTGATAGTCATAACCCCCAACTTAAAAGTTGGGGTTAGTCATAACCTGTCCCGACCTTCCTTCATCGGGACTTGTCAATAGTAATCCGAAAACCACTTTCACTTCAGTATAACCTATTAACGCTCAATCCTATTATTAGTGTTATAC
>JAYSRS010000006.1:0-2494 GCA_043720935.1 Saprospiraceae bacterium | reverse complement strand
TATTCAAAAAAAAGGGGGAACATTCAAAAAGGCGGCTTAACAAGCCAGTTTCAAACCCGCGTCAAGTTTGCGTTGCGATAAATAACCGATGATTCCGTAAAATAATGCTTAATACGATGAAAGTAAAGCGTGATAAAGACCTAAATGAGCTACCAATCTTAAAACACTCAAAATACTGAGGGGTCATAATAAAGCGCAAATTGACAACCAAAACCCGCTTGCTTTGTTAGGGAAATCGTAATTTTGTCCCACAATCAGATAATTTTTTATCGTAATTTTATGGAAGATACTAATAAAGACGCGCCGACGGAACAGACGCCCGAGTTCATCAACCCAATTGACGCGACAAAAGTGGCCGAAAACCCTGGTTTTTTGCCTTATGCACACACCGCAGGCGGGGCGGTGATTCGCCCCGAAGACAAAGGCCGTATCAAAGGCAATGCAATGATGGCGATGTATGAGCAAACCGACCGTCAAATCGGGCAGCTACGCGAGCAAATGGAAACGCTCGTGACTCAAGCGAAGGCATTGCAACGCCGCAAAGAGATTTCGGAAGTGATTTATGAAGCAACGCTAGGGTTTCGACCTGTCATTGGTCATATTTATCATTTATACCGTAAAAAAGACATAACGCATACCATTTCGCTCATCGCACCCGAAGAATGGCGGAAATGCCCTTATACGTATTTAGCGACGGTTCAATTGCTTTACGACCACACATGGGAAGTTTTGCGGCAAGCAGATGAAGAAGATTTCATGGAGCAGTGATACGCCATGAACAATAAATGATGAATGCTCACCACACCAAAGACATATAGTTTGCAAAGGATTTTACGATAAAACCGACTTTGCAAGCTGTATGTCTTTTTTATAAAACAAAATACACCCGTGATGTACGCCCTATTTTCCGACCTCATTTTTTACACATTTCTCGCCGCCGCCCTCGTTCAATATGTGTTTTGGGTCTTCGTGTTCTCAAAATTGGCTTTTTACAAGGATGAAAAGGGCGATTTTTTACGCCCGAATTATCAAAATAATCCAAATCTTCCAAGGGTTTCAAACCCTTGGAAGGTTGATGACGCGGCGGATGCTGCATTAAAATCAGATACTTTAATAGCCCCATATCAAAATAGCCCAATCCCCATATCAGTTGTCATTTGTGCGCGCAACGAAGTGGCGAATTTGCGGCAGCATTTGCCCATGATTTTGACGCAAGAATATCCCGATTTTGAAGTCGTCGTCGTGAACGATGCTTCGACCGACGCTACTGAGGAGGTGCTTAATAATTTTCAAAAGACATATACAAACCTTCGTGTAATCAATGTCGTAGAAAAGACCTTTGCGGGCAAAAAAGGTGCGCTTGCTATGGGCATCGAGGCCACTAAAAACGATTGGTTGTTGCTCACCGACGCCGATTGTTACCCCCTCAGTAAAAAATGGATTTCGGGCATGGCGTCGGCACTCATATCGAAAAAAATACAAATTGTATTTGGTTATGGGCCGTATGAAAACTGTGACAACAGTTTTCTAAACAAATTGATACGCTTTGAAACCTTATGGACGGCGACCCAATATTTGAGCTTTGCGCTTATCAAACAGCCTTACATGGGTGTAGGTAGAAATCTCTTATACGAAAAAAAACTTTATGTTCAGGCCAACGGCTTCGCTTCTCACAGCGATATTCCGTCAGGAGACGACGATTTATTTGTAAATCAAGTAGTTACACAAAAAAATTTTTCACTTTTTTTGCATGAAAAAACATTTATGTACTCCATGCCAAAAACCACTTGGAAGAGCTATTTTTTGCAAAAAACAAGGCATTTCTCCGTTGGGACGCGGTATTTGTTCAAGCATAAGGTACTACTTGGGCTGGTTTCCATGAGTCATTTTTTACTTTTAGTGACGGGGGTATATTTGTTATATTCAAATATTAGCACGATATTTGCAGCAACAAACGTTGTCGTACGGATGGGTTTAGTTTGGTTCATATATTACAGAATCAGTATTAGGTTACGCGAGCCTCAACTCTTTTGGTGGTTTCCTATTTTTGATGTTTTATATGTGTTTTTCTATCTTATCTTTGCGCCATCACTTATCCTTAGAACATCGTTAATAAATTGGTCTCGCAACCCATGACATCACTTACTACCTCCCTGTCTCCTAGAGGCAATGACGACTATCAGCTCGTTCTCGCCGCCATTGGCGGTAATCAAAAGGCCTACGAAACACTCATGAATCGCTACCGTCATTCGGTGTATCATGCCATGTTTAAGATGGTCAACAGCACCATCGAAGCCGACGATTTGACCGTCGAAGCCTTCGGAAAAGCGTTCGGAAAATTGCCCAGTTACGCACCCAATTATGCGTTTTCGACGTGGCTTTTTCGCATCGCTATCAACAACTGCATTGACCACATCCGCAAAAAACGCCTTAAAACGTACTCGATGGACGACACCATCAAGTCGGATAGCAACAGTGAGTTTTCGCAAACCCT
>JAYSRS010000005.1:0-7010 GCA_043720935.1 Saprospiraceae bacterium | reverse complement strand
GAAAAACAGCCCGTAAAATACGCTTTTATTTATTTCACATTCCTTATGAACAACTACGACCTTGTCTTAGAATTAAAAATTAAAAATTAAGAATTGGCCGAACGTTCAGTCGCGTGCAAATTTTTAATTCTTAATTTTTAATTTTTAATTCCCGAAGAAAGGCCACTTAACAAATGAAAAAATGTCCAACGTCACTGTTCCAATAAAAGAACTCGTTTTTCACATCGAAAAACAACAATGTCTGCTGTTTTTAGGCCCCGAAGCCTTGAAAATAGGCGATTTGTCGTACCAACAATCCTTCCTCGCGCAGCTTGAAGGCTTGCAACCTTCGGGTATAAAATTCAAAAATCCGAAAGATGGTTTACTAATTTTTAACAGCGAAGACGACCGAAATATGGTTGATTTTGTGTTAAGCGAAGCCCGTAGCGCGCTCGGAACGCCCGATTTTGGCTTGATTGACAAGCTGATTCAAATCCCATTTTCGGCAGTTTTGTCCGTCAATGCCGACGATTTTTACTACCAAAGATTGAAAGCCTTGGGCTATGACGCGCAAACGGCTTTTTTCAGAGGCCGCCTCCAAGGCAGTAAAAGCATTGACGCGACGCCGACGCCCGACACCCCACTCATATATAATTTATTTGGCTCATTTTCGGAGCATGAATCCATGATTTTGGATTATACCGATTTGAATAAATTTCTCAAATCCATGATGAGTTTGTCCGAATCGGGCTTGCCTACGGTCGTAAGTGATTTGTTATTGAATGCCAAAGCCTTCGTTTTTTGCGGTTTTGAGTTCAATAAATGGTACACGCAATTGTTGTTGCGCTTGCTGACGAAAGGGGCGCAAAAAAAGTTTGTGATTAAAGAATCGGCCATCGAACCGACGGCAAAAGTGTTCTTGGAAAAAGGTTTTTCCGTCAACTTTTTGGACATGGAACAAGGCGATGTTGTGGATATTTTAATCCAACAATTCACGGAAAAAGGCACGTTGCGCCAAGCAAAAACGCCACCGCCGAAGGCGCAAACCGACTTGGAACGCGTCCGTGATTTTGTGGAAGAAGACAATTTAGACGGTGCGTTTGATTTCTTGGAGAAATTGGCAAAAGCGCAAAAAAATGAGGATTTTATTGACATTTTAGCCCTTCAAAAAGGCCGATTGGCAGAGGCAATACGCGATAAAGATGCGGGAACGTTGACCGCCGACGACTTCAAAGCGGAGAAAAGTAGAATCAGAGAAGCCTTATTAAATCACACAAAAGAATTATGTCTAACCGTATGAAAATCAGCCGCTACCCTGGAACACGCCCTTTTGAAGCCGCCGAAAAACACCTGTTTTACGGTCGAGAAAGGGAAATAAACGACCTCACGCGCTTGACAATTTTGGAGCGTCTCGTCGTCCTTTTTGGCAAATCGGGCTTTGGAAAAAGCTCGCTTTTGCAAGCGGGTGTTTTGCCCCGATTGGCTTCGCAAGAGGAGGTTTGGACGCCTTTGTCTATGCGTTTAGGCGTTTACAATGGGCAAATATCGCCTTGTCAAATCGTGGTGGAACATCTGAAACGTTTAGAAAATAAGGAAAAAACGGCTAGAAATACCGAAAATACTGAGGGGTCTTTTTTGGATGACGGCAGCTTGTGGCGGTCGTTTAAAAAGCGGCAAACCCTTGAAAATTCGCGGCTTTTGTTGATTTTCGACCAATTTGAAGAGTTTTTTACGTACCCGTTGGAACAGCAAAAGCAGTTTAAAACGGAAATGGCGGAGTTGCTGTATTCTTCGATGCCGCAACAGATTGTGGAAGAATTTAAGACCGCGTCATTTGAACAGCGTCGTTTTTTGGCGCGACCGATGAACATTCATGTTTTATTTTCAATACGTTCTGACAAATTGAGCCTTTTGCACAGCCTTAAAGATGCTTTGCCTGCGATTTTGCACGTGCGTTATGAGCTTTTAGGTTTGAACATCGGACAAGCCCGACAAGCGATTCAGCAACCCGCGCTTGCGGACGACGCTTCGCAAAACTTTACGTCGCCGCCCTTCGATTTTGAGCCAAAAGCCTTGGATTTTATGGTCGAAAAGCTGTCAGAACGCACATCGGAGGTGTTGACTGAGCCTCAAATTGAGGCATTTCAGTTGCAAATTGTTTGTCAAGAAATTGAAGATAAAGTCATCGAAACGAGCAAAACGGGTCAAAAAACGCTTGTTTCTAAAGCCGATTTGCCATCTTTTGAAGCCGTTTACGAAGATTATTACCGAACGCAAATTGAGAAAATCAGCGACCCCATTTTCAAAAAAGTGGCGCGGATTATCCTTGAAGAAAAACTCGTTTCGGGCAGTTTGGACAGCAATTCGGCGCGTCGAGAGCCGATGAGTGGCTCAAAATTGATGGAAGAAGCCGCCGCTACGCAGGAATTATTGGACAATTTGGTCAATTTTAGACTCTTGCGGCGTGAGCCAAATTCGCTTGGTGGCGACAGTTACGAAATCTCGCACGACACGTTGATTGCCCCCGTTTTGCGCTCAAAAAATGTCCGAAAAGCAGCCGAAAAAGCTGAAAAAGATAGCCTAAAAGTGGCTTTGGAGAAACAACAATTGGCCGAAAAAGCGGCGTTAGAACGGCGGCAGTTGTTGAAAAAAATGGCGTTAATCGCAGGTATTTTGATGGCGTTATCAGCCGTCGCTTATTTTTATTTTGCGAAGCAAAAAGAGACCGAAAATAAAGCGCAATTGGTGAACGCCTTGACGATGGACAATCCTTTTACGGCTTTAAAAACGGCTTATGCAAGCTATAAAAACGATAAATCGCCTTTATCTTCAACGATTTTGAGCGTCGTTTTTTACAATTTTTGCCAACAAAATGATGGGTATATTTTTGAAGAAATTGATTTGCCCGACAACTTAAAAACGGCTGAATTTACGCAAAATGGTGACGAAATTGTTATTAATTTCATGGATAACACCATAAAACCGCTGGTTTATGACTTCAAAACCCATGCGTTTACGGCATTTAATAATCAAAAAACGACGCCGAATAGTGCTGACAGTTTGACGCTTTTTGATGGAAAACTAAAAGCCGAATTGGTTGATAACGCTGTTGTTTCGATTGAGGATAATCGTGGTGCTTCTGAAAAAAAATACACGTTCAAAACGGCTTTTGAACACCATCCGACAATGGGTTTTTCGATTAAAAATGGGCGACTTTTAGCCGTCAATAACTTGGCAAATAAGCTCCAAGTGTGGTATTGGAACGATAAAAAGACGTTTGTACTGAGGGGGGATAGTGTGCATTTTAAAACGGCAGTTGTGGCGTCCGAAAAACAAAAAAATGTCTTGGCAACGACTGAAAATAAAGCATTTTTATGGCGCAATGCTGCCCAAAAGCCCGTTATACTGAGGGGGTCTGCGGACGAAATGCGCGACGCTCTTTTTTCAGAAAACGGGTCATATATTCTAACCCTATCAAAGCTATCGAGCGTCTATTCATTGAAAATTTTTAATAAGGATAATTTAGCTATTTCAGACTCAATTGCACTCACGGGCAAGCCGACGGATATACACGAAGGTGACTCAATTTTATTGATTAATGGGGATTACGAAAACAGTCAATTATATAATTTTGATAAGGGTAAAGTACACAAAATCAAAGATTTAGAAGGTTTTAGAAAAGCGTGTTTTACATTCGACAGAAAAACAATTGTCGCCATAAAAGACAATTTGGCCGTTGCTTACGACATCAAAACGGGTAACATAACGCCGATTTGTTCGCTTGAAAACACAATGAAAATAAGGCAAATCGTTTACAATCCGACGACAAAACAGCTGTTGTCAACGGCATTTGACGGACTTATTTCGACGGTTAAAAATGGTCGGAAATCGACTTTTGAAGGCTTGAAAAATAAGAAAGTCAACACCCTTCGGTACTCAAACGCTGGTCATTATTTAGCGACCGCCGCAAAGGGCATCGTTCAAATTTGGAACAGTGACAACAATTTAGTTGCAGAATGGCGCGACGATAAAACGGATTTTATAAACGTAAATTTTTCATCTGATGATAGTAACATTATTACTGTGACGGCTGACAAACGTATTGTTTATTTTCCGTTGCCTAATGCCGTTGATAAATTGTTGGAACAAGTCGTTAAGAAATGAAAATGATGCCTTTAAACATAGCTAATAAATTTCCCAACGATGTTGTATATTTGGAAAAAAGCGAATCCGAAAAATGCCATCGCAATCAACCAATTTGTGGCATTTTGAACGTTGTGTAGGTGTTTCCACAACACTTTTCCAAGCAAAATGAACGCTAAAAAAGCACTAAACGTGCCTAAACTTGCCCCAAATGCGAAAATAGCGTAAGCGGTCGGCGTCGGCGTTAACCAACTATTTTGAACAAAAACGCCGCCCCATAACAACCAAAATGGATAGACCAAAACGTTGGCAAAACTCAACACCACACCTTGATAAAAAGCATTTTTTTCGGTCAAAACAGGCCCCTCAGTATTGGGCTTGTTTTTGAGATTTTTGATGCCTAAAAAAAGCAAAATGGGGATGGAAATGAGGGTCAAAATGTCTGTCAAATAGGTGATTTTCAGCAAGGCGTTCATGCCTAAAAAAGTCGTAAATATTTGGCAAAATTCGACTGCAACCGCGCCCAAACTAAACGCAACCGCTTGCCGTTTACGATTGGCCAAGCTCAATTGCAGCACCGTCAGATTGAGCATTCCGAGCGGCAATGCACCAACAAAACTGCTGGCAATACCGAGTTGTATTAAATTAAAAACATTTTCAAAAGTCATTGATTATCATTTTATTAGTCTTCAATCAGTTGTTCAACAAATTTTTGTTGCTGCGAAAAGTGCTTAAATTCTTTCCACGTCATGTAAGACACGCCGCGCCGATGTTGCGCCGTTGCGACCTCAAAAATGGTTTTCCAAAGGCCAAAATAGGCGACATAAACGCCCAAAAGTGGAAAATTGGGGTCGAAAACGTGGGCGGGGTCAGAGCCGACGCCGTTGATTTCCAAAATTTTGATATTAAGCCCATTTTGCAGGTCAAATACTGAGGGAGTCTTCAAATCAAGGCGAAAGACGTAGCAATTTGGTAAATGTACTTGAATTTTATCGTAAGCGGCCACCATGTCGGGCGTGATTAAGTGATTGAAATTCAAAAATTGAGTGCCTCGGCAATGGTTGCCGATGGGTTCTACCAACACCTTTTCAGCTTGCGGAGGAACGGATTTCATCAAATCGGGTTTTTCTGTCAACAGGCGCGGCACTTGTAAAACGCCACGCGGGTTGTTCATCAACAATGCTTCTACGCTCGATTGGCCATCGCCCATGACGGTTAAAAATTCCTTTAAAGCGACTGACGAAATGCCACTTTTGCCCGTTTCAGGGTTTTTCCAATACAAAACTGCCGCCTCAACGGGATAGTCAATAAATTCTTCGACTAAATAACTGGTTGGAAACAAGCGAATGTGTTGTTGAATATCCGCCAAATTATTCACTTTTTGAACCAACAAACCCCGCGCCCCAACGGTCGGTTTGAGAATTAGTGGAAACGTCAATCGGGCTTTTTCAAGCTCACGGCGGATTGTTCCCAACGGCGTTGTGGAGGTTATTGTAGTATTTTTAGGGCGATAAATAGCTGGAATCCAACGACTTATATCTGCTTTATCTTCGCCAACTAATCCGCCCGTCGGAATTGCTGGATTCGCCGCCGAAAAAAAGAACGGTGAACGGGCGCGGCAAGCCAAGTAAAACATATAGAATCCAAGTGGAATAAAATAGACATTTGGGTGCCAATATTCTTTGTTCGTCAGCCGAATAAACCACGGTTTGCGGTTCAAAAAATTGAGCATTTTTTGAAACACAGAACCCGTCTTTTTAGCCTCAAACAACGGCTGCCCGTGCGTATATAGATGCGTGTCCGAAAGCGCGTTCATGGTAGATGTGGTTTCGATTTCCAAATTCATTGTATTGAAATTTAATGGTTTGTAATTGATTAGAAATTATTATTTGAGTGAGTGAAACAGTTTGAACGCCTGTTGGTCGCTGCATCATCAGCGCGTTTTCAGGTTCGTCGGGTCGTTCGGTTTTGTGAAATTGCCAAAGGTCAGTTTGATGCACAAAACCGTTGTTTTCCTGCAAAAAATCGTAAAACCAACCTTTTCGACGGCTTTGTACTGAGGGGTCATATAAAGTCGCACTCGACCACATTTGAGGAATTGAGCGCGATAAATGTTTAATATGTCGCTGCATTCCATCCCATCTAAACTCGATAAATGATTGATTTTCAAGCATTAATAGCGTGAATGGCTCGATGTTATCAAAATCATATTGTTCACAAAAATCCGTTGGCAGCGCGTAGTCAAAACTTTCTAACAATACCAATCCACGACTTTTCCGATACGGCAATTGCCTTTTGTGCAACGTAAATGCCCCGTTGAGTAAGCACGTTACGCGGCCCGTGTGTTCGCTCACAGCCAGCCAACTGCCGCCGTGCAAGGCGTCTTTTGGAAAAATAACGCCGCGTTTTGCGTCTTTTATGACCTCAATAGATGAACGATTTGGGGCTTCATCTCGACTAAACGTGAGGATGAATCCACCTTTTTCGGTCGGTTTTGGATAAAAACTAAGCGTACACATGGGTTTTGAATTGAGAATTAAAAATTAAAAATTAAGTGAACTATACCCAGCAATTTCCGCTTTGGGATTTAATGGCCCACAGATTGGACAGATTGGACTGATTTACACTGATTTTTCCTAGAAAATAATAAAAAAAATCAGTGTAAATCAGTCCAATCTGTTTAATCAGTGGGCCATTTATAGTCGTATGAACAATACCCAAATTTATTTCGCAAACGACTGACAATCAAGTTGTTGCACTATGAAATCTGAAATCTAAAATCTAATTTTTTGGTTCTCTGAATATTTTTGTGGAAACCTTAGAAAATGCTTTCAAATCAATACTTAAAATATTGATTTACAAACATTTAGGAAATTTTAAAAATTTCC
>JAYSRS010000004.1:0-7047 GCA_043720935.1 Saprospiraceae bacterium | reverse complement strand
GATTTAGGAAATTTGCAAAATTTCCTAAATCTTTTGCCGCAAAAACACCATTTTTTACTTAAAAATTGGTTTGCGACATAAAACCGATAATTCCGTAAATTTGTAGATTGAACAAAAAATAATCGTTTCAGAATCCTTTTCTTTGCAATAAAGGTAGAACGAAATTTTTATTTTAAGCCCTTAAGCTATCATTTTTTTAAAACAATAAAACTGCCTTGACTTCCTTTTTTCTTAAAAAATGCCTACTATCAGATATAAAAAATAATAAAAATTAATGTATAAAATTTGACTATCAATTTATTACGCATTGGACAGCGCATTTTATCTTTTATTCTTTTCTCATTAAAAAGAATAAAAACAAACGGCCATTGCGTAACATTTAACTACTAATGACATACCTCTAAAAATGTTACAAGTTATGAAACGAAATTTTTTATCACCGCTTACAAAAGCCGCTTATCCTTTGTCGTTGCTCGTTTTACTCACTTTTTCAAACGGGATAATATCGGGGCAATCTACAAGAAATACACCCGCGCCGCCCACGCACGTACTGGCCACCGACGGCGTTTTTACGATTAGTTTGGGCTTAACGCAACGGGCGGCTATTGACACGATGGCGCATTCGGCGTATTACATTTATAACAATCTGAAAAAGCCCGATGGGTGCGAAACAGGCGTGGAACTGCCCGCTGCCTTGGCTTTTTTGAAGAAAAATGGCGATTGCCGAGCCGCCACTTTCGGCAACGATTCCATCAATTGCGATATGCGGCCCAACGCTCAGGCATACACGGAGGCGATGCAATTTCGCATTAAAGATTATGCACGTTTGTTCGATGCCGATGCGTCAACGGCGTTGAAAATTTTGAAAATTCGGATGGCTTTGAAGGACAGCAGCCCCATAATTGTTGGTTTTTACTTGACAAATTCGTTTTATAACGTCAGCGATGGACAAAAAAAATGGTCGCCAAAACCTGCTGAAAAAAATGATGCGGCCCACGCTGCCGTCATTGTCGGCTACGATGCACAGGCCGAAACCTTTGAGTTGATGAACAGTTGGGGCAATCAGTGGGGCGACGGCGGCTTCATAAAAGTCGGTTTTGAGGAATTGGCACAACGCACAGCTTATGCGTTTCAGTTCATGCCCAACGACAATTGGCAAACCAAAACGCCTAAAACCGTTGACCGCTCCGTGAAACCACAGCCTAATCGAACGGAGACCTATTCAGTGCAAATGTCGGGTACATTTCAGTTGATTGCCTTTGAAAATGGAGAAAAAAAAGACGTAAAAGTACTGTTTAATCGTCGCCACCTAATGTACGAAACCGTGCATAAGGGTTGGAAAGCCATGCGCTCGACCTTTCAATTGGTCGTTAAAGACGTACCACGGGGCAAATATGTTTACGTGTTTAGCCAAGACGCATTGCGAAAAATCGAAAAACATTACCCCCTCAGTACCAACGACTTTGCGCACTTCATACCGAGTCCAGAAGCCGAAATTATCCTACCAAGCGCAACCGACGGGCTGCTAAAAACGACTGTCGGTGAAGACTTACTCGTCATTTTGTACGCCGACCAAGCGATTGCAGATTTCGACGTTCGTCTTAAAAACATGACAGCCGAACAAGGCGCGTTTGCTGAAAAATTCAAGAAAAACTTTGGCGATTTGCTCATTTTCGAGGCAAATACGCGTTTCAACGACAGTCAGATGCAGGTGCAAGCGCGCTCCCGCGTAGGTGAGGGCAGTGTTGTGCCAATTATTTTGGGCGTTGAAGGGAAGTAAGTTTCCTACTCCTGTTCAATCCTTTCAGGATTTTAGGCCGACTTATTATTTACGTGTTACTAAGTCTTATTTTCAAACGTATAAAATTCGTGAAAATCCGCGTAATCCGTGGATAACTAAAAATCAAAAAAATAAAGTTATGTGGAAATGGTATGATGCACAAATCGTTGATATTCAACAACAAAGCCCGACGACGCGCCTGTTTACGCTCCGCGCGAACGAGCCAATAGGTTTTAAAGCAGGACAATTTGTCACAATGGATTTGCCGATTTCGGACAAACGCCTCAAACGGTGGCGCAGTTATTCGATTGCAAACGCGCCAAAAGTAGAAAATGCCCTTGAAAAAAGCGAAAATACTGAGGGGGCTATCAACGGCATTTCGGAAGGCGTTTCAGAACTTGAATTTTCAATCGTCAAAGCGACCGAAAGCACGGGCGGCTCTTATTATCTGTTTGAAGAAGCGGCGGTCGGCACGGCGATTCGTTTCAAAGGCCCCGACGGTGCGTTCACTTTGCGCGACGCTTCGGCAGACAAAGACCTCGTTTTTATTTGCACGGGAACAGGTGTTGCGCCGTTTCGGAGCATGATTTGGGACATTTACAAGCGACAATTGCCGCATCGCAACATTCATCTCATCTTTGGTGGCCGACAGGAACATGATATTTTGTTTCGTGAAGAATTTGAATTTTTGGAAAAAAACTTGCCTAACTTCCATTTTGACGCCGCTTTGTCACGTGAACCAAATTGGAAAGGCCACAAAGGCTATGTTCACGGCATTTATACTGAGGGGTATCAAAACGTGCGGCCCGATGTTCATTTTTACATCTGTGGTTGGTCAAAAATGATTGATGATGCCGTTGCAAAGCTGATTATTGACTTGGGTTATGATAAATCGCAGGTTTTCTATGAATTATATGGCTAAAGCAATGATGAATGATAACAGCAATTTCCGCTTTGGAATTTTCATGGCGGCGTAGCTGCCAAATCTTGGTAGAGGGTGCTAAAAGTTCATCCCTGAAATAATCGGAACAAAGTATTTATAATTCATCGCTCATCATTCAAAAATGAATATCTTATTTTTTTTAAATATTTTATTTAATGAATAACAAAAAAATAAATATTGGTACACATTTTGCTTTTATCTATTTGTAAGTTTTGGTTAAAAATTGTAAGATTCGTTTTTGGAGGCTCGTGGCACATCTTTGATGAGCTACGAGTTTTTTTGTACATATATACCTGTATAGGCAACTTCAGTCGTCTCGTGATTTCAGGCAACTGAAGTCGCCTGTACGTTTGTGAAAATCGCCCACATTGTTTTAAACGATGTGGGTATTTTTTTTGAAAAAAAATTATAATTTTTAGGCTTGTCTAAAAATTTATTTTACATTTGTGAAATAAATTTAAAATTCGAGCGCAGACCTTATTTACTGATGTTACGCAATGGGCCACTGATTCGCACTGATGCGACTGATTCGCACTGATTTTTTTTGTCATTCAGAAGGAAACTAAAAAATCAGTAAAAATCAGTCGTATCAGTTTAATCAGTGGCCCATAAAGTCCTACGCTCATCATCCACTTTTCTAAAACGATGATTTCACAAGCAGAAGAAAATTATTTAAAAGCGATTTTTAAAATCAGCGAGCGCGAAGCGAAGGCTGCAAACACAAACGCCGTTGCTGCCGAACTGAAGACAACGGCGGCCTCCGTAACCGATATGTTGCGTAAATTGGCCGAAAAAGAGCTGATTTTTTACGAAAAATACCGTGGCGTCACCCTCACTACTGAGGGGGTGCGTGCTGCGACGTTGCTGATTCGGAAGCACCGCATTTGGGAAGTTTTTCTCTGCGAACGCCTCGGCTATGCATGGGACGAGTGCCACGATATGGCCGAACAGCTTGAACACATACAATCAGACGACTTGATTGACCGCCTCGACGAATTTTTAGGCAAACCTAAATTTGACCCGCACGGCGACCCGATTCCTGACCGCGACGGCCAAATTACGGAACGACAGCAATGCCTTTTGAGCGTGTTAGGTGTTGGCGAAAAAGGTGTTGTCGTCGGTGTTGACGAACATTCACCCGCTTTTTTGCAACATTTGAATCGCATCGGCTTGGTTTTAGGCGTAAAAGTGGAAATTTTAGAGATTTTTGATTTCGATGGTTCGGTACGCTTGCGGCTGAACAATGCCGCCGAAATTGTGGTCAGCGACCGCGTGAGTAGCGGCGTTTTTGTGAAAAATTAAAAGATATGCTTGGCCACTGATTGGACTGATGCGACTGATTTTCGCTGATTTTTTTTGTCATTCAGAAGGAAAAAAATCAGTGAATATCAGTAGTATCAGCCCAATCAGTGGCCCATTGTGTAAATCATAACAATATGAATTTTTTAACCAAAATAATGAATAAAACTCCCGTCTTGACCCCTAAAAATGGTTGGCTGAAAGACCGTAAAGACCCGTCTTTGCCCGAAGTTTTCGCCTCGATAGACGTGCCAAAACAGCAAAGTTTTTGGCGAAAACTGATGGCTTTCGCTGGGCCGGGCTTGATGGTAGCCGTCGGCTACATGGATCCCGGGAATTGGGCAACCGACATTGCGGGAGGTGCAAAATTTGGCTACACCTTGTTGTCGGTCATCTTGATTTCCAATTTTTTTGCCATGCTTTTGCAGCATTTGTCCTTGAAATTGGGCCTTGCAACGGGGCGAGATTTGGCACAAGCCTGCCGCGATGCCTACCCGCGACCCGTCGCTTTAGGCTTGTGGTTTTTGGCCGAAATTGCCATAGCCGCCTGTGATTTGGCCGAAGTTTTAGGTTCGGCAATTGCTTTAAATTTATTGTTCGGGATGCCTTTGTGGCTCGGTTGCTTGGTGACAGTGGCCGACGTATTGGTGATTTTATACTTTCAAGGACGCGGTTTTAGATTGTTAGAAGCTATCGTTGCGGGTCTGATTTTTACAATAATGCTGTGTTTTGGCTACGAAATGGCCGTTTCTCACCCTGCTTTTAGCGATATTGCCGCAGGGCTTTTGCCGAGAAAAGAAATTGTGATGAATCCCGAAATGTTGTACCTCGCCATCGGTATTTTGGGGGCGACGGTGATGCCACACAACTTGTATTTGCATTCGAGCATCGTTCAAACGCGCAAAATCGAGCAAACTACTGAGGGGGTGCGTTCGGCGATAAAATTTGCAACAATTGACTCTACGGTTTCACTTTTGTTAGCTTTTTTCGTCAATGCGGCGATTTTGATTCTTGCGGCAGCCACTTTCCACAAAAACGGGATGAATGAAGTTGCAGATATTACGGACGCTTATCGCCTGCTCGACCCGATTGTTGGTGCAGCTTTTTCAAGCACTTTATTTGCCGTTGCCCTCTTGGCGGCGGGTCAAAATTCGACGTTGACAGGCACTTTAGCAGGTCAAATTGTGATGGAAGGTTTTTTGAATATTCGCCTCAAACCGTGGCTTCGGCGGCTTATTACGCGCTTGATAGCGGTCGTTCCCGCGCTCATCGTGACGGCTTATTATGGCGAAAAAGGAACAACCGATTTGCTTGTTTTTAGTCAAGTTATTTTGTCGTTGCAATTGAGTTTTGCCGTCATTCCATTGGTCAGTTTGACAGGAAATAAGGCTAAAATGGGCGTTTTTGCGAATAAAATGGGTTTAAAAATCGCCGCTTGGGCCGTTTCTTCTATCATCATTGGTTTGAATGTGTATTTACTTTTTCAGACGTTTTTTTGAACATTTTTTTGATTTTCAATCCTCTTTTACCCCGTTTTTTGCCCGTTATACTGAGGGGCCTCTTCAAGATGCGATTTAGGAAACCGAATATTTTTTGGCGATAATTTTCACCGCCAACTTCGCCTACATTGTCGTGTCCTGCCCCTTTGACGACGAAAAAATCTTTATCTTTTGAATTTAGGGCGGCAAAATTTTCAAGATTAAAACCCATTGGAATTTTATCGTCGGCATCTCCGTGAACCATCAAAATCGGTTGTTCAATCGTTCGGCAAGCATCAACGGGCTTGACTTCAAACGGACGAAAACGCGCAATTAATGCCGATTTTGAGAGAATATGCCTTGCTAACCAACGACTTCTGAATTTGAAATAATCATATCCGTATTCTTCAATCACATTTTCAAGCGTATTAAACGTGCTTTCGACAATGCCGAACGAGAGCCGTTTGTCATGCCCTAAAGCCTGTAAAGCGACCGCCCCGCCGAGTGATGCGCCTTGAATACCAACAATAAAAAGAGGTTCTCTCAATAACAGTGTATCCACAATTTTTGACACGTCCAATTTTTCATAAAAACCAAACGTGCAGAACCGCCCGCCACTTTTGCCATGTGCGCGTTGGTCATAGACAACGCTGTTGAAACCATTGTCGGCCAATAGCCGTGCATAGCCCAACCAATTTTCTTTATTGCTGCCGATGCCGTGCAATAAAATTATCGTTGCCTTAGGCGGCGTGAGGGCGTGAATAAAATACCCCCTCAGTATCAAGTTCGTATCGGCCTCTATGTCGAGCGTTTCGTAAGTCAGTCCAAACGCGGACGGCAAAATCGCCGATGTCTGACGGGCAGGCACAATCGGCATATACGGCATGGCCAATTCTGCGTAGAGAATAAAGCCACCGATGAATAAAGTGACAATGGCTAAAATAGTAAAAATCATGCGTTTACGATAGCATTTTAGTAGAGAAAATAAAGAAAAAGGCATTTAAAAAGTGGTTTTAATGAGATGGTGAAAAAGATTTTTCAACCACTTTATTTGACCCGAAGAGTCGGCAAATTGTCGCCTTTTTTTGAGAAAAATAAATAAAACATCTGTCATAGTTTTGTCAACAAAATAAGCATTTTGACATTTTTACACTTTAGATGAAAAAATATCGTTATGATAAAAAAACGCATAAAATCGCTTTTTTTGTCATTTTTTAACTTTTTTTTGAAAAAATCGTGAACTTATTTGGTGGGTAAATAGTTTTACCTATGTTTGCATATCAAAACAAATAAAACAAACAGATGTCACTAATCTGTTGGAAAGTTAATGAGGTGTTAAAGGGTTTTACAGAGATACTTTTTGCGCGTGACAAACGTTTCAAGCGTACAATTATTAAGACAATAATCATACTCGATTATATAAGATTTATGTTCATGGGATTATAAGTTTGTTGTTGGGGCTGTCTCGAATTTTTTTCGAGACGGCTTTTTTTATGCCCCAGAAAGGCGTTTCAATCTTTTTTGCTCGCTTCGCTCGCAAAAAAGAA
>JAYSRS010000003.1:0-2508 GCA_043720935.1 Saprospiraceae bacterium | reverse complement strand
TTCCCCGAATCCGTTAGGATTCGCACATTGAAAGTTTGACGCATTTTGAACAAACGTGCGAATCCTAACGGATTCGGGATTATGTTCGTTCGTTTTTCCTATAAACGTGTAAATCCTACGGATTTATGGGGTCAAAAAACTTGTGGGTAATGGACAGGGTTTTAAACCTTGACGACGTTAAAATTTATTTAACCAACTGATGTTACGCAAGCGGCTAAAATGGGCCACTGATTTGACTGATACGACTGATTTAAAAGGATTTCTTTTTTAATCGAAATGCTTATAGAAAAAAAATCAGTGTAAATCAGTGTAAATCAGTCAAATCAGTGGCCCATTGTGTAACATCAGTAAGTGTGTGATTTCAATTTAATGTAGTCTTATTTTACAACTAATATCAACCAAAATGGGTCGTCATTGCGAGGCACGAAGCAATCTTTTTGTTTCAGCAGACTGCGAAACGGAACAGATTGCTTCGTGCCTCGCAATGACGACGTTAATTATTATGGTTTAGTGGTAAAAATAAATTGTACATCAAATTGAAATCACACCCCATCAGTAACCAAAACCATTAACGCATATCAATAACCGTTTTCTAATTGAAAACGACCGTTTAATAAGCAATTGTACATTTTTAAAAATAAAAAAAATATTAAAATCGGAGTCACAAATTTTAAATTTTAGACCTAAAAAATCGGCAAAAAGCCTACTCATTAAGGCTCTTAACGTTTTAGAGAATTAGACATACGCAAACCTTTATATTGGTAAAAAATGAATAAAATTTTTATAGTTTACTTATCATCGTTTCTCCTTATTCTGTCAGCAGCGACGACCATTCATGCACAGCCTAAGCCCCCAGTTCCTTCCTCGCTCGACCGTCAGTTTCGCCGCGATGCGGCACGCCTCGCCCTTAGGCTCGACGCCGAAAAAGAGGACATACGCTACCTTCCGATTGCCATTAGCCGCGACAATATCAATGGTTTATACAAATCATTATGTGCCATATATCAAAATGAAGAGGCGGGAAAATCGTTGGCCAAATGCAATGTCCATACCTTTCCGAACCCTTCGATTGACCATTTAGTCGTCATTTATCGCAAAAATGTGGATTGGGCTGCTCCGCTTCGCCAAGGCATAACGGAGACAAATAACAAGGAATTGAACCAACTTTTGGACAAATACGACCTCGCAATCGAGCGTTCGATGCAATGGAACGATACGCAAGACGCTATTACGTTGCGCTCAAAAGAGCCGCTTAACATGGCTGCTTTGGCCGATAAATTTCGGGATATTCAAGGTGTCGTTCAGACCGATTTGGGGTCAACAAAATTGGGTGGAAACGACATCAAAGCACGTCGGATTGGTGGCGGTTGGGAAATTGATTTTGTCTTGTCTATCGGTGCAAATCAGCAGCATACGTGGAAATTTAAGGCTTTGGATAACGGTCAAGCGTCGCTTTTGAAAGAATCAGGTGAGCCGCTTCCTGCTTGGATGAAATGCGAAAAACCTGATAAAAACTTGGTCGCAAGATATTGATTTCAAGACAAATGGGACACTGATTGGATTGATACGACTGATTTTCTCTGATTTTTAGTTTCCTTCTGAATGACAAAAAAAATCAGAGAAAATCAGTCGCATCGGTCTAGTCAGTGGCCCATTTGTCCCTTACGTTACACTTAAAAAACAAACACTTATGTCCTTCTTTGATTTACAAAACATTGCATTTACAGCCCTCAATTACCCCATGAGTTGGGTTGAATTAATCGCCGTTTTGGCGGGTATCGCCGCCGTTTGGTTGAGCGCAAAAGAACATATTTTGAACTGGCCAATTGGGCTAATCAACATCGTTTGCTCGTATTTTCTTTTCTTCAAAACAGGCTTTTACGCCGATGCTTTCCTTCAGATTTTCTTCTTCGTCACCAACGTTTACGGTTGGTTTCTATGGTCACGCCGCGACGTTTCGACCGACGAATACGTTATAAAAGTGGGCTTTTTACTTAGAAAACAACAGATTTTGACGGCTGTCTGTATCATTGTCGCCTCTGTTGCCTTCGGGTCAGTCGTTAATAATTTGCACGAATGGTATCCCAAAATATTTCCTGCCGAGGCCGCATTTCCTTACGCTGACTCCTTCGTGATGATGATGAGTATTGCAGGAAATGTCTTGTTAATGATTAAAAAAATCGAGTCGTGGGTGCTGTGGGTTTTGGTGGATATTCTTGCGCCTATTTTGTATTTTCAGAAAGGAATATATTTTATTACATTGGAATACGTTGTGTTCCTCGTTCTAGCGAGTTTTGCCCTTTGGAATTGGTTAAATATTTACAGAAAACAACACGTAAATGATGAGTTATGAATGATAAATTTTAAAGCTATTTTTGGCCAAAATACTGAGGGGTCTCCCAACTCATCGTTCGTCATTTATAATTCACCATTTCTTAGTACATGACAAAAAAGGCTTTTTGCTCGCTTCGCTCGCAAAAAGGAGGAGATGTGGTTCAAATTTCGGGC
>JAYSRS010000002.1:0-7051 GCA_043720935.1 Saprospiraceae bacterium | reverse complement strand
ATTTCCTTCTAAATGACAAAAGAGAAATCAGTGTAAATCAGTCGCATCAGTCCAATCAGTGGCCCATAAAATCCTTAAGTGGATAACTCATTATTTGTAACTCATTCATAAACAATTATTTACAAACTTATGGAAGAATTTAGCCATGAGCCCCCACAGCCCGTAACCACGGAAACCGCGCAATGGGGCGCAAACAAATTGGATTTGAGTCGCGTTCAAAATGCGGCGGCGGCGATTCGGCGCGAACTCGCCAAAGTGGTGATTGGGCAGTCAGAATTGGTCGAATTATTGACCATAACGGTGTTTTGCGAAGGCCACGTTTTGTTGGAAGGTGTCCCCGGAATTGCAAAAACCTTATCGGCCAAATTGCTCGCTAAAACGATTGATGCAGCCTTCGGACGTATTCAATTTACGCCTGATTTGATGCCTTCAGATGTGGTCGGGACGATGGTTTTCAACACCAAAACGTCAGATTTTTACTTCCATGAAGGGCCAATCTTCTCGAATATCGTCTTGATTGACGAAATCAACCGCGCTCCTGCCAAGACGCAATCCGCTCTTTTTGAAGTCATGGAAGAACGCCAAGTGACGGTGGACGGCAAAACGTATCCGATGAGTTACCCGTTTTTCGTCATTGCGACGCAAAACCCGATTGAGCAAGAAGGCACGTATAAATTGCCCGAAGCACAACTCGACCGTTTTATGTTCAAAATCAACATTTCTTATCCTAGTTTGTTGGAAGAACAACGGATTTTGCGCTTGTTCAAAGAAGATTTTAGGCAAACAAAAACGGCAGAAGTCAACCCTGTTTTGACGGGCGACGACATCAAAGCGTGCCAAAGTTTGATTGAAAAAGTGCATATCCGCGAGGAATTATTGGATTATATTGCCGCAATTGTGCACAACACCCGCAACAACGGCGATATTTATCTCGGTGCATCGCCGCGTGCATCATTGGCGATTTTGAAAACATCAAAAGCCGTTGCTGCAATGGCAGGACGTGATTTTGTGATTCCTGAAGACATACAATTCGTTGCGTTTCCCGTCCTGAATCACCGTATTATCCTCTCGCCTGAACGTGAAATGGAAGGCTACGCCACGCGGGACGTGATTCATGAAATCATCAAACGAATTGATATACCACGGTAGAGAAATTTCATAGATTCCAAACGTGCAACCTTTAAAATTTGAAATCTGAAATCTGAAATTTGAAATCATTTAAAGTATGACAATTAAAATTCAATACATTTTTATCGGAGTAACGCTGTTTTTCACCGCGTGTTCACCTAAAACGACCGCAAAATTTTTGGTTCAAGATGCGCCCAAAGTCGCACCCGCACGGGTTGTTTTTCAGAACAAATCGGCCAAAGCCGAGCGTTATGAATGGGATTTTGGCGATGGAACAAAGTCCAAAGATTCGGCAGCCGTCCACGAATACAAGCGGTCAGGCAGTTATACGGTCGTTCTCCGAGCATTCAAAGGTAAAAAAATGAACGAAACGACTCAAAAAGTCCACATTGACGCGCCGTTGTCGTGTCTCGTTGAAATCGAAACGGACTTTGGCACCATGCTCGCCGAACTCTCGAACGCAACGCCGCTTCACCGCGACAATTTTATTAAACTTGCCGACGATGGCTATTTCGATGGTACGCTTTTCCACCGCGTCATTGCCGAATTTATGATTCAAGGCGGCGACCCGAACTCAAAAGATGCACCTGCGGGTCAACCGCTTGGCATGGGTGGGCCGGGCTACACCGTTCCTGCGGAGATGCGCGACTCGCTCGTACACATGAAAGGTGCATTGTCGGCGGCACGACTTGGCGACGGTGCAAACCCGTTAAAAGCGTCGAGTGGCTCGCAATTTTACATCGTTCAAGGTAAGGTTTTGGATGCCACAATGCTCTCGCGCATCGAGGCAAGTAAGGGTATTCACTACACGCCCGAGCAAAAACAAGCCTACGCTGAAATCGGTGGAACGCCATTTCTAGACCGTGAATACACTGTTTTTGGTCGTGTTATCAAGGGTTTGGACATATTGGACAAAATTGCGGCGGTGCAAAAAGACCCACGCGACCGCCCTTTGAAAGACGTTAAAATGAAAATCAGAGTCATAAAATAAGATATACAACAAGAATGGAGAACTTATTTCTCGGCATTGACGTTGGCGCGTCGGGCATCAAAGGCGCATTGGTGAATGTGCAAACGGGCGAAATGGCCACACCGCGTTTTCGCGTTGAAATGCCACAACCAAGTACGCCCGAAAATGCGGCAAAAGCCATTGTCGGCATTGTCGAACACTTCAAATATCAAGGAAAAATTGGCGTTGGCTTTCCCTCAGTCGTCAAAAATGGCATCGCTATGACGGCGGCAAACCTCGATAAATCGTGGATTGGGGCCAATATCGAGACCGTTATCAAGGCCGCAACGGGCTGCGAAGTCATTGCTTTAAACGATGCCGACGCGGCAGGTATGGCCGAAATGCGCTATGGAAAAGGCAAAGGAAAACGCGGAACGGTCATTTTTATCACCATTGGTACAGGTCTCGGTTCAGCCGTTTTTACGGACGGGCATTTGCTCAAAAACACCGAATTTGGCCACATTTTGCTAAAAAATGGCTTGGTAGCAGAGAAATATGCCGCAGATTCTATCCGAAAAAGCGAGGAATTGCCGTGGCGCAAATGGGGTAAACGCTTCAATGAAGTCTTAGAACACATTGATTTGTATCTTCAACCATCGCTGATTTTATTAGGCGGTGGGTCGAGCAAATATTTTGAAGAATTTAAAGACCGCATTAAAATCTCGACACCCGTTGAACCATCAACTTTGCTGAATAGCGCGGGCATTATCGGCGCGGCGGTGTTTGCTGCGGAAAATCAATTTGCTTGAATTATGAATTATAAATGATGATTGATTGAACTGTAGCGCCTATTGATTACCAGCGTTTTACATCATTTACATAAAGTACATGGCATATAAACCCTTGAAGAATTAACATTTCTCCAAGGGTTTTCTTTTATTTGCAATTAAATAATGAGAAAAAACAGACCCCTCAGTATTTTGCGACATAAAGCCGATAATTCCGAAAAGAAATCCTTTTAAATCAGTCGTATCCCTTAAATTAGTGGACCATTTTAGCCGCTTGCGTAACATGAGTAATATAAATTAAAAAAAATCGTGTTTATCCACGAAATTCATGGATAAATGCTTAGTTTACAACAACATTAAATATTAAATTAAAATGACGTATCAACAACTACTCAACCACAGTCTCGCGGACGTGGAGGGCTTCTGGCGCGAACAAGCGCAAGACATTCACTGGTTTAAATTTCCCAAAAACACGTTGACCACCGACAACGACGGCCTCGCCCATTGGTTCAAAGGCGGCAAACTCAACACTTGCTACCTCGCTGTTGACAACCATGTTGAAAATGGACGCGGCGAACAAACCGCAATTATTTACGATTCTCCTGCAACGGGTGTTAAAAAACACTACACTTACAGACAATTAAAAGCCGAAGTGGCTCGATTTGCGGGCGTACTGAGGGGTCTTGGCGTCGAAAAAGGCGACCGCGTCATTATTTATATGCCGATGGTGGCCGAAGTGGCGTTTGCGATGTTGGCGTGTGCAAGGCTTGGGGCGGTGCATTCGGTCGTTTTTGGCGGCTTTGCGGCGCATGAATTGGCGATTCGGATTGACGACGCCACGCCAAAAGTGTTGCTCATGGCAAGCGGCGGCAAGGAGTTCGACAAAATTATTTCCTACAAACCTATCGTTGACAAGGCCCTTGACGAGGCCGCGCATAAAATCAAACACGTTGTGGTCTTGCAACGCGATTTTATCACCGCCGATTTGCAAAAAGGCCGCGATTTGGACTGGGCCGAGCAGTTGGAAAATACCGAATATGAACCCGTTGCAGAATGTACGCCCGTAGATGCGACCGACCCGTTGTACATTCTCTACACCTCTGGCACGACGGGCAAACCTAAGGGCGTTGTCCGCGACAATGGCGGTCATGCGGTGGCGTTGAAATATTCGATGAAATATGTATATGGTGCAAACGCAGGTGATGTTTATTGGGCAGCAAGCGATGTGGGTTGGGTTGTGGGGCATTCATATATTGTTTATGCACCGCTTATTACGGGTTGTACCACAGTTATTTACGAAGGAAAACCAATAAAGACACCCGATGCAGGGGCATTTTGGCGCGTCATTTCGGAATACGGTGTGAACGTTTTTTTTACGGCCCCGACGGCGATTCGCGCCATCAAAAAGGAAGACCCGAACGCCGATTTGATGAAAAAATACGACCTTTCCCAATTGAAATTTCAGTTCCTCGCGGGCGAACGTTGCGACGTTGCGACGCTCGATTGGCTATCCGATGCCTTGCAAAAACCCGTCATTGACCATTGGTGGCAGACAGAATCGGGCTTTCCGATGCTCTCAAATTTTGCAGGTTTAGACCTTCTGCCGACAAAAGCGGGGTCGGCAGGAAAGTGCGTTCCAGGATTTGAAATCGAAATTATTGATGAGGGGTTAGTCGAACAAGCCCCAAATACTGAGGGACCCGTTTGCATTCGTTATCCGCTTGCGCCAGGCTGTTTGCCGACGCTTTGGAATGATACACAACGTTTTAAAGATAGCTATTTAACACCCTATCCTGGCTATTATTTCACGGGTGACGGCGGTTATAAGGACGCTGACGGCTACGTTTTCATTACAGGACGTATTGACGATGTGATTAATGTGTCGGGGCATCGTTTATCGACTTCGGCGATGGAAGAAATCGTGGCAAGTCATCCGTCGGTTGCTGAATGTTCGGTTGTGGGCGTTGAAGACGAGATGAAAGGTCAAACGCCTGTCGGCTTCGTGATTTTGAAAGCCAACGAAACCATCTCGGAAGCCGATTTAGAAACGCAATTGATTGCAATGGTGCGGGATAAAATTGGTGCAGTTGCTTTTTTCCGCCGTGCGGTTGTGGCCAAAAGGTTGCCAAAAACGCGTAGTGGCAAGATTTTACGCAAAATTATGCGCCATATTGCCGATGGTAAACCCTTCAATCCGCCTTCGACAATCGAGGATATGTCCGTTTTGGACGAGTTGCGCGAACTGATGGGAGAGAAAAAAATTGGCGTTTTTAAGTAGTAGCGCAACATTAGAAAACGCGCTTTTATTGATGGCACGCTTCTATCCGTACATAAATCTACGGAATTATCGGTTTTATGTCGCAAAATACTGAGGGGATGTCTTATTGCGGCGTAGCTGCAAAATCTCGGTAATAAAATCTATAAACGCCCGATTTTAAATGCAGTGTAACCGCAAAACAAGCGGTTTAGCGGTTATACTGCTTAGGAAACAGCGTTTTCGTGTTAATTATTACCAAGATTTTGCAGCTACGCCGCAATAAAACACACTTTACAATTTTGCGACATAAAGCCGATAATTCCGTAAAAAAAAGCCGACTGAACGTGACGTTTGGTCGGCTTTTTTTATGTCTTTACTGAGAGGGCTACTTCTTCTAGTTTTTCTTCGGAAACACAATATTCTGATAAATTTCAGCCAATTCAATCGAAATTCCTAGAGAACGTAAAGCAATTGAGCCATTTGGATCGGTTTGCGTATCGGTTTTCCAAATACCTTTTTCCGTTTCAAAACGTGTTTCAATAGAAAATTTACGTGGGTCAATCAGCATATACTCTTTAAAACTAGGCAATAAACGGTATAAATCATATTTTCCACTTTCATCATATTTTTCGGTTCGAGGCGACAAAACCTCAATCACTAACAAAGGGTTGGTAATTAAAACTTGACTTTTTCCGTAAAATTCAGGTGCTTCAAAAATGGCTAAACCATCTGGAAAAACAACTTTATTTTTAGGTTCAATATAGATTTTTTGTCCATCACCAACGACTAAAACTGTTTTGGGTAAAGATTTAGTTGCCATGCGAAGTGCAAATGATGTGTTTGTTGCGACTAGATTGTGGTAAAATTTTGTATTCCCCATTTTAATAATTTTCCCATTGTGATACTCATGTTTTTCCTCCGAGTATTCTTCAAATTGAAGGTACTCGCTAAGTGTGTAGTATTTTTCACGCATTTCTACTGGAATGTTCGCGCTTTTAGCTATAGCAACCATGTCTTATTTTTTTACAAAATTATACATTTATATTTTCTTTCGCAAGTAAAATAGGGAATAAACTATTTTTGATAAAAGAGCCGCCGATTTGACTTCTATCAAATCGGCGGCTCTTTTATCAATAGATTGTACAAATTACCACAGATTATAACGTGTATTTTGCTCTGAATCACCGTTAATGCGTGAACTTTGTGGGCAAAACGTCTTCTTATTTTTTATAATTTTTATTATAAAATTTCTGATAATGCTCTGTGACTTTCTGTCTCAAAATCTCTCGATAGTTGTCTTGCGAAACGGCGAAAAGCTCGTATTCGCCTTTCAAAAAATCCTTTTTATTTTTTTCGACTCCCTCAGTATAAACGAGTGCTGATGCCTTGTCCTTGAATTTCCGAACCACCAAAACGCCAATTTCCGTTTCTGTACTCAAAAAGATGGAACTGATGTTCAAGCCTTCGGTTCTAAAATACTTGCCGTTGAAATCCGACACGCCGATTTTAGCGTCTTCAATGTCCGCACTTTTCGATAAAATCACGATAACATAATGCAATTTATCTTCGCCGACCGTAAAACGTGTGGATAAATCGTCAACGCTCGCCGAATCAATATTTGGTTTTGGTAATTCATATGCAGTACCATTCAAGTGAAGTGCAGAATTGAACAAACTCAATGTTTTTCTACGTTCAAAGTTCTAAGAAAACTCAGAAATCTACTGAATACTTCAGCTTAGAACTCAAACAACTCAAACTTGACTCTTCATAAACAATCTTTTCAACAATCTCTCAATCTTCTAGTAATCTTCACATCTTTATCAAGTCGCTTTGAATCGACGTTTTCAACCAAAAGGTCATCTAGAATCTTTCATCATCATCGGACATCGTCTCCGCCGTTATAATCGTCTCTCATAATATTTATTTTTC
>JAYSRS010000001.1:0-2512 GCA_043720935.1 Saprospiraceae bacterium | reverse complement strand
ATGAATACTCACTCATAAAAGTGAATCACGCACGCTTGTAATTTTTCAAGCTAAAGTTGTTCACTTATTTCAAGGGAAAATGAAACTTCCCCAAATTTCCTAAATCTGACACCCCTCAGTATTTTGCGACATAAAGCCGATAATTCCGAAAATAAATACGTTCTCAAAATACAGAATTAAGTAATTAATAAACTTCAAGATGAAAATCCAGTTTCTGCATTACTTCGTAAATGTGGCAGTCGTCAAAAACGACAAATCTTCTTCTTTTCAAATCAAAAACAAGTAAGAAACGCCTCGAAATCGGAAAAATACTGAGGGGGTCTCTTTTTCAAAAAATACAAAAAATAAAGCCGTTCCGAGAGCATCGGGACGGCTTTATAGTTGTGTTGACGTAGTTAAAGTAATAGTTTAGCCATGCGAAGAAATGTTGAAATTTAAAGATACGATTTCATTTCTTCGGTGTTGTACGACTTGCGAAGGCGACGGATTGCGCGTTCTTTAATCTGACGAACGCGCTCTCGGGTTAAGCCGAAAGCCTCGCCGATTTCCTCCAAAGTCCAAGCGTTTGCTTGATTCAAACCGTAGTAAGCAGAAATGACTTCTTTTTCGCGTTCATTCAAGATAGACAAACCTTGTTGTACTTCTTCGCGCATAGATTCATCAATCAAAACGTGGTCGGGCATCACCTCACCTTCAACGGTCATGAGGTCGAGCATTGTGGCATCGCTGTCTTCGCCACCGATGTTCGCATCTACGGAAACGTGACGGTTACTCGAACGGAGCATATTTTCCACTTCTTTCGACGTCATGTCGAGCAATTCGCCCAATTCTTCATTCGTTGGGTCGCGTTCAAACTCCTGCACGAAGCCGATGTAGGCTTCGTTGACCTTGTTGTACGACGCCATTTTGTTCAACGGCATTCGAACGAGGCGGCTGTGTTCGACGATTGACTGCAAAATGGATTGGCGAATCCACCAAACGGCGTAAGAAATGAACTTAAAACCCTTGGTTTCGTCGAAACGGCGGGCTGCTTTCATCAAACCGACATTGCCTTCGTTGATGAGGTCGCTCAGAGTCAAGCCTTGATTTTGGTATTGTTTGGCTACTGAAACGACGAAACGCAAATTGGCTTCGGTCAGTTTTTCAAGTGCAGCGTCATCGCCCATGCGGATGCGGCGCGCGAGGCTCGCTTCTTCGTCAATGGAAACAAGCGGAATTTTACCGATGTCATTGAGGTATTTTTCGAGCGCCATGCTTTCGCGGCTCGTGATTTTGTTGGTAATTTTCAGTTGTCGCATAGCTAAGGTTTTAAAGATTCGATATGTGATACGATGTTAAATAATATTTTTTCTTAAGTATAAGGTAATGGTTATTGGTAAGCTAATATTTTGTAGCTTTAGATGCGGCACTAGGTACAATTTTACAAAATGATTGCCAAAAAAGTTCCTTTTTTGTAAAATAAATTTTGAAAATTCCGAAAAAGGGCTTAGAGCCGCCGATTTTTTTCAATTGATTCTTTTTTATATTTCTAACAAGTTATTTGTCAAGCGTTTAAAAATGAGTTTAAAACGTAATGATTTAATGAGCCAAACAAGATAATTAATGAAAATCAACCTTTTCTTGAAAAACGTTGTGACAGTGTTTTTCGTCTATTTAGTTGCGGCACACGTTCAAGAAACTTTCAAAGTTTATCGAACCTTGCAAAGTACCCCTCAGTAAAATTATTGAATTTGCGCGCCAATTTCGTTCTCTACCTCTTTAAAATCCTTCAATTTTGGCAAATCTCGAAGACTTTTGATACCAAAATAATCCATAAAACGGTCGCTTGTACCGTACAATAACGGTCGGCCAGGGGCTTCGCTGCGGCCTAAAATAGCGACTAATTCCTTTTCCAAGAGCTTTTGCATCGCATAATCGCAACTGACGCCACGGATTTGCTCAATCTCCGTTTTGGAAATCGGCTGTTTGTAAGCCACAATTGAGAGCGTCTCTAAAGCGGCTTGCGACAGACGCTTCTTGGTTGTCTGTTTCAAAAACGTGCCAATTACGGCGTGATAGGGCGGTTTTGTCAAAAATTGATACCCATTCGAAATTGTTATAATTTCAAATGCAAAGGTTTCCTGAGCATAAATTGCGCGCAAAGTGTCGATGCGTTGCAGGATGTCGCCTTCTGTGAAGGCAGTGTCAAAAGTTTCGTCCAAAACGGATTTGATTTCCTTCACCGTAATCGGGTGTTCCGTCGTGAAAATGAGGGCTTCTATTTGATGCGTTAAAAATTCCATGCCGCAAATTTAGATAAAACCCGTTATTTTGTACCCGCAAAGCGAATTTCAAATGTTAAATCTCCGATTTTATGAATAAAAAATAATAAATTGATAGCTTCTAAAATCTTAATTAAATGCTAATTTCTACCAAGAAATGTTGTCATTGCGAGGAGGCACGACGAAGCAATCTCTTGATTTTTAGCACATTTTCAGTTAAAAAACGTCTGTTTTTAAGCAAAAAGTCTGCA